>JBBRRN010000117.1:0-9196 GCA_038200685.1 Nitrospirales bacterium | reverse complement strand
TGGAAGCGGCGTTAAGCGGGGTACCGCTTCGGCAGGTCGCCCGCACGGTGAAGCTCTTCGTGCAGGGGCTTTGCGGAACGGATCTGACGATTCAGGCGCTCCCTGATTCGCTGAATCAGGAGATGTCGGTGCGGGCCACAGTGAGCCAAGACGGGCGCACCATCTCACTGCCGGCACTCCTCCGTCGCTATTCCACGGCTGAGGAGAATACGCGCTTATATCTGGTGATGGCGGCACACGAAGCGGGGCACGTGGAGTTTGGAACCTACCGGCTGACCCTTGAACCGTTCGCAGACTTGGCCCTGGGCCTGCGCCAGAAGTATGGCAAGTCGAAGGACGCTACGCCGGACACCTTGGCTGCGCTGTTTCGGCTGTACCCCCATCCGGGATTGATTCAGGATTTGTGGATAATTGTAGAAGATGCGCGGGTGGAATTTCTGCTACAACGAGAGTACCCGGGACTTCAGCGTGACTTGCAGCGATTGGCGTTGGAGGCGGTTGCGACAAGGTCGCTGACACATGGGCTGACGGTCAAAGAACTTGTTGTCGATCAATTGCTCCAGCTCTCGACCGCTGCCTCGCAGCCTGTCGCCATTCACGAAGCCATCACGGATGAGATTGCCGTCCTCTGGCCGATGTGCCAGACGATTCTTTCTCCCACCGCAACGGCGGAAGAGGCTGTGCGTGTGTCCCATGCGCTGTATGTGAAACTCGAAGAGTTGTTGGCGCCGAAGGGAGCGATGATCCAAGCCGATCAGACGGATGAGGCATCAGAGGAACTGGGTGCTGGTCCATCAGCGTCCGAACAGACGGGTGAAGACTATCGCCCTGTCACGAATTGGGTTTATCGTGGGGCCATGAAACCTGAGTTCATTCGTCAGCCTGATCAGAATGAACGGGTATCGGACGATCAGAAACAATCGGCGGACATCGAACGAATGGCGAGTGCAGCCGGCGGGGCTCAGGAGTCATCTGCGCAGGGTCAACGGAATCGAGAAGGACGACACACAGAAACCGAGAGTGACCGGCTTGCCGGTGGGCGACAGTGGCCCTTTCATGTGGAAGAACTCTTGGCCTTGAACATTGAGCAGCCGACGCAGACCGATCATGCAGGGACTGGCGATCATGCGGTGCGGTATCCGGAGTGGGATCAAGGGATCGATGACTATCGCCTCAACTGGTGTTGCGTCATCGAGCGGGCAGCGGAAGAGGGGAGCGGGGATATCGTGGGGGCCACATTGCGTGCGCACGGGAGTGAAGTCTCGGCCCTTCGACGATTTTTCGAAGGTCTGAGGCCGCCAGGGCTGCGGCGTGTGTCGGGCCAAGCCGACGGCGACGATCTCGACGTGGACGCGGCGGTTCGTCTATGCGCTGAGCGGGCGGCGGGAGCAGATCTGTCGGACAGAATTTTCGTGAGGCGGGAGAGAAAAGAACGCGATGTCGCCGCTGCATTTCTGGTCGACGTAAGTGGGTCAACCAGCCGCCAATTGGACAGCGGCCGTCGAGTCATCGATCTGGAGAAGGAGGGGCTGGTGCTCTTGTGTGAGGCGCTCGAAGCGGTGGGAGATCAATATGCGCTCTACGGCTATTCGGGCCAAGGCCGCGGGCATGTGGATTTCCTTGTGATCAAAGATTTTGACGATCGGTTGAGTGGGAACGCGGCGCAGCGTTTGGGTGGACTGGCTCCTATGCGGCAAAACCGTGATGGGGCGGCCATTCGCCACGCCACTGCCAAATTGCTGGCTCGAGAGGCCCGGACGCGGTTGCTCGTTCTTATCAGCGATGGGCGTCCACTCGACGACGGCTATAAAGACGAGTACTCGCTGGAAGATACCAAAGTTGCGTTACGGGAGGCGCGTCAGCGAGGAGTGCATCCGTTTTGTATTACGATCGATCGGGAGGCCGATGGCTATGTCCGGAGAATGTATGGAGACGTACAATTCGCGGTCATCGATCATCTCGAAGCGTTACCGATGCGATTGCCCCGGATCTATCAAAGATTAACAACGTAAAAGGTGATGTGAAAGGTAAAAAGAGGAAGAAGGGTAACGGAGTAATCTGGAACCAAACACTTCACGTTTGACGTTTCACCTTTTACGAGAGACAGAAGATGGCAAACGAAACTGAACGACCAACCGTGCCGCCCTGGCTGCACAAGTTGTTTACGGGACATCAGTATCCCTATGTCCGCCGGTTGGCAAAGTTTGCCCAGCCTATCAAACCGGGAGAAGATCGCCAGGAGCCGACGAAGGAGATGATCGAGGTCAAGTTTTGGGAGGTCTATCCCCGCTGTTGGGCCAAGATTCTTCAAGAAGTTAAAGTAGGGATGATCGTGGTCTTTCACGACCTTGGTGAATATCCCGCCGGAGGGTATCAGGAATTGGTCGATGATCCGGACGCGTTTCTGGCAAAGACGTATGGCAAGAAGAAGATCAAAGTCAATTTCTATGATGGAGATAATTTCGTCTGCACGATCAACTTTAAAGTCGCAGGCTGGACGGAGCACGAACATGCGTGAAAGGTAAAAAGTGAAAGGTGAGGGGTAAGGGGATTTTGCGTTTCACGATTTAGGCCTAACGAGGAGTCGATAATGGGGAGACCGAAGATTACGGTGGTGGGTGCGGGGAACGTCGGAGGCACGACGGCGCAGCGGCTGGCCGAGAAGGACGAGTACGAGGTGGTGCTTGTCGATATTGCCGAGGGCGTCCCGCAAGGCAAGGCGCTCGATATCACACAGGCTGGGCCAGTCTGCGGCTATAGTACCCGCGTGGTGGGCACGAACGGCTATGATGAAACGGCCGGCTCGTCAGTGGCGGTGATCACCTCCGGAATCCCGCGCAAGCCGGGGATGAGCCGTGACGAGTTGTTGACTACGAACGCGAAGATCGTGAAGTCAGTCGTGTCTGCGCTGGTGTCTCGATCGCCGAACGTCATTCTGATTCTCGTGACCAACCCGCTGGATGCCATGGTTCATGTGGCGCGTCGCGTGAGTGGATTGCCGAAGTCGCGGATCTTGGGTATGGCGGGAGTGCTCGATTCCGCCCGCATGCGTGCCTTCATCGGAGCGGAATTGAGCGTGCCGGGTCCTGACGTGGCGGCGATGGTATTGGGCGGGCATGGCGATACGATGGTGCCGTTGTCACGGTATACGATGGTCAAGGGGAAGCCGGTCTCAGAACTGATGTCGAAGGACCGGTTGGAGGCGATTGTGAATCGGACACGCGAGGGGGGTGCCGAAATCGTGGGCCTGTTGAAAATGGGCAGCGCGTTCTATGCGCCGTCGGCCTCGGCGGTCGATATGGTCGAGGCGATCATGAAGGACCAGAAGCGGGTGGTGCCTTGTGCGGTGCTCTGCGAGGGCGAGTATGGATTGCAGGATGTCGTCGTTGGGGTGCCGGTTAAGTTGGGCCGAGGTGGGGCGGAACAGATTGTCGAGTATGAGTTGACGGCGGAGGAACGAGCGGCACTGGAAACTTCTGCCGGTGCGGTGCGCGAGCTCTGCGCCGCAGTTGACCGTCTCATGGTCTGAAGAGCCTGCCAAGCGGGAGACGCCAATCGACCTGCTTGATGAAGACTGACCTTGGCTGACCGATGACCATCTCCTGAGTGACAGACTTGGTTGCTTGACAGGAGGGGAGAGCCTACAGTACAGAGAGCGACCTGATAGTGCACTAAACGAGGAGACATTATGAAATTTCTTGAGAGTCCGATGCAGACGATAGCCGTAGGGTTTGGGCTCGCTATGATGTTGATCATGGGGTATCTGGCTATGGTTGGCATTGCGGTCGGTGATGCCGATTGGTTTGGCCTGTTGCTCCGGTGGGTCCATTTTCTGGCAGGAATCGTGTGGATCGGGTTGTTGTATTTCTTTAACCTGGTCAATGCGTCGTTCTTGAAGAGTTTGGATGGTCCTACGAAAAACATCGTGATTCCCAAGCTGATGCCTGCCGCGCTGGGCTGGTTCCGTCATGGCGCCACGATTACGGTGCTTGCGGGAATTGTGCTGTATCTCTACATGTATCAACGAGGCGGAACCGGGGCGATTGCGTTGGGAATCGGCGGCGTATTGGGCATCATCATGATGGTCAATGTTCACGCGATTATTTGGCCGAATCAACGAAGGATTATTGCGGCCGTGACGGCAGCAGCCCAGGGAACTCCTGCGCCGCCGGAAATGGCCCAGTGGGGTCGGACCGCGCTCCTCGCTTCACGGGTCAACTTTATGTTGTCGATCCCCATGCTGTTATTCATGGGGGCCGGCAGCCACCTCAGGTAAGATGCTATTCGACATGTCGGCGGGAACCGCCCGCCGGCATGTCCATCCATCTCTTCCGTTTCCGTCCTTCAACGCCGCTGTATGTAGCCAGGGTCCATATGGCCAGTTCCATGATAGGGCTGTGGTCCTAAGTCATTGAGATTCAGGCCTATTGTCCTGTCATTGCCTTGACGGATACCGGCCAGGCACTCTATAGTATCGCTTCATTCGTTGAAATAAACAGGTCAGGAAGGACGCATGACGACTGCGACCGAACCGCGGGTTCTCCAAACGCTTGATGGCGCTCCATGGGATATCGAGGCCTACCGGAAGATCGGGGGTTACGAGGCATGGGAAAAGTGTGTCAAAGAGCTGAGTGCGAACGATATTGTGAATCAACTGAAGAAAGCCGGGCTCCGTGGGCGAGGGGGGGCGGGTTTTCCTACAGGTATCAAGTGGGAGAAGGTTCTGAATCATCGGGTGAAGGAACACTATTTTGTCTGTAATGCCGGCGAACATGAGCCAGGGACGTTTAAAGATCGCTATTTACTCAAGCAGGCGCCGCACCAACTTATAGAGGGTTGTCTCATTGCCGCCTACACGGTGCAAGCAAAGGCGGCCTTTATCTATGTGAATCATGAGTATCATGAGGAGCGGGAGAATTTGAAGAAAGCGTTGGCGCAGGCGAAGGCTCGAGGGTTCTTGGGTCATAACATCCTGGGAAGCAGTGTGAGTCTCGATCTACAAGTCTTTGAAGGCCACGGGAGCTACGTGGCCGGTGAAGAAACCGCGATGCTCGAATCGATGCAAGGGCGTCCGGCGATGCCGAGACAGAAACCGCCTTTCTATCCGACAGACTTCGGCCTCTATGGGAAGCCGACGTTGGTCAATAATGTCGAAACGTTGTGCAATATTCCCCGGATCATTCTGAAAGGTGCGGAGTGGTTCATGCAGGTCGGCACGGAAAAGTGTCCGGGTACGATGATGTTCTCCCTGAGTGGTGCTGTGAATCTGCCTGGTGTGTACGAGATGCCGATGGGTACGACAATCCGGGAACTCGTGGACACATGCGGTGGAGGGGTGCCAGGCGGGCGCAAGGTCAAAGCGGTGTTCCCCGGTGGGCCCGCGTTTTCGATGGTCACCGCCGATCAGCTCGACCTGACAATGGATTTCGATT
Source organism: Nitrospirales bacterium (assembly GCA_038200685.1). Lineage (GTDB taxonomy): Bacteria > Nitrospirota > Nitrospiria > Nitrospirales > Nitrospiraceae > Palsa-1315. The sequence continues at coordinate 3,764 of JBBRRN010000117.1, read as the reverse complement.
CATTGAAGAAAGCAGGAACAGGGCTTGGATCAGCTGGCGTGATCGTGGTCGATGATGCGACGTGCATGGTGGCACTGACGCTCAAGTTTTCCAATTTCTTCAAGGCTGAGAGTTGCGGGCAGTGCCCGCCCTGTCGAATGGGGACCATTAATCTCGCTGCGCTGATGACCAAGATCGAGCAGGGAGAGGGGACGGAGAAAGATATGGAGAGTCTCCTTCAGCTGTGTGGATTTGTGAAGGGGACGGGCTATTGTACACTGGTAACCGGGGCTGCCGTGTTGGTTCAGAGCAGCATAAAACTGTTTCGCCACGAGTTCGAAGAGCATATCCGATTGCAGCGCTGTCCCTATCAGCCACTGCCGGTCGGTGCCACGGTGCATTGAGGAGAGAATTACGATGCCGCATGTGACGTTTCTTCTTCCTGAAGGCAGAAGTGGAGAGGTTGAGATCAATACGTCGTTGTTGGAAGCGTCGAAGCTGCTCGGGTGTCGGTTGAATCACGATTGTGGCGGGAACGCTTCCTGTACCACCTGTCGAGTCGAAGTGCAGATGGGCGCCGAGAATCTGTCTGAAATTGACTTCGATGAACAAGATCTTCTTGATCGGGAAGCCCTCAGCGAACCCTGGCATCGTCTTGGGTGTCAGGCCAAAGTGCTCGGAGACGTGGTTGTTCGGGTGCCGGATGGCAAGTGGGTTGCACCCACAATCCCGCAGTCGGAGTCGCAGGGTCTTGAAATCCAGTAAAGAGATGTTACACTAAACCATTCCAGGCAGGTCTTTGAAGGACAGCTTGGCCACAAGAGGAGGATCACTATGCTGACGATTACGCCGGTGGCGGAACAAAAGATCAAGGAATTGATGGTGGAGGAGAAGGATATCCTCGGCCTGCGCGTCTATGTCAAGGGCGGCGGGTGCCACGGATATCAATACGGGATGGCGTTCGAGTCGAAAATGGGCGACGACGACACTGTGGTGGAAAAGGGCATCGTCAAGGTCATCATGGATTCCCAGAGTGCTCCGCTTCTTCAGGGAGCCGAAGTTGATTACGTGGACAGCCTCCAAGGGTCCGGGTTCTCGATTAAGAACCCCCAAGCGAAGACGACGTGTGGTTGTGGCAGCTCCTTCAGCGCCTAATGAATGTGCGCGGGAATAGTGTGAGTCGATCGGTTGAGTGAGTGATAGAGAGAGCCAGGATTGCCCGGATACCGAGGCCAAATCCTGGCTTCTCTATTTCTGTGTCGGATATGAACTGGATGTACGATGGGACAGACGAGTGTCACGCGGCGATATCGGTTCTGTGCTGCGCATCGACTGCACACGGATTATCTGTCGCCCCAGGAAAACCTGGCTGTGTTTGGGAAGTGCAATAATCCCAATGGACATGGCCATAATTATGTGGTGCTGGTGACCGTAAAGAGCAGGGTGCAGACTGAGACCGGTGGAGGTGTGGACCTCGGTCGGCTGGATCAGATTGTGGGAGAACAGGTCATCATGCGATTCGACCATCGCGATCTCAATCAAGATTCTGAGTTTGCCGATCGCACCACAACGGGAGAAAATTTGGTGTTGCTGATCTGGGATCTGCTCGTACAGTGCCTTCCAGACGGGCAACTGGAAAAGGTCGGCCTCATTGAAACACGCGACAACTATTTCGAGTATGCGGGGGCGACCAATCAGGCCCCGGTGCTTAGAGAGGGGCGTCATGGCTAAGCAAGGAATCAAGCGGAGGGGCCGGCAGCCGGTCGAAGACGTCAATGGGAACGGCAGGCCGGTGGACCTGGCTGTATTGCAATCTCTGGTCACGGAGACGCTGTTGGCTCTTGGAGAAAAGCCAGGCCGGCACGGGCTCCTCAAGACTCCCGAGCGAGTCGCCAAGGCTCTCGCCTTCATGACTCAGGGCTATCAGCGCGACATCGATCATCTGCTGAACGGCGCGCTCTTCCCGATCGAGTACGATGAGATGGTCATCGTGAAAGACATCGATTTTTTCAGCATGTGTGAGCATCACCTGCTGCCGTTTTACGGCAGAGTCCATGTGGGCTATTTACCCAATAAGAAGGTGGTGGGACTCAGTAAGATTCCGCGCATCGTGGATGTCTTTGCGCGCCGACTGCAAGTCCAGGAACGGCTGACTGTTCAGATTGCCGAAACCATGAAATCGAAACTCAACGCGCATGGAGTGGGCGTGGTCGTCGAAGCGCGACACCTCTGTATGATGATGCGGGGCGTCGAGAAGCAGAACACCATCGCGGTCAGCAGCTCCATGTTAGGCGCCTTCCGCAGTCAGCCGCAGACCAGGCAGGAGTTTCTGAAGCTTATCCGCCGAGGCAGCGTCGCTGACTCCGACTGAGCAGAACGTTGAAAAAGTCCCCCAGCTGCGTTCTCACTTCGAAAGCATCCTCAACGTAGCCCTGGCTATTCCAGAAGCTGCCAGGCGCTCTCAGAGGAATGGCGGGTCAGTTTGACCTCATCTTTGCATCTCGTGACCTGGACTTTCCGCTGCTTTAAGATAAAGACAGCTTCCTGCCTCACTCTTATTCTTTCCAATTTGTGGGCTGACGGTCCTTGCATATAAGCTATTTGAGCCATGTGGAGGCGCCCATCTTTCCCTTCTCCGGTGTCTGCCTGGGCCCTCGTGTCTGCCAGGATCACTCCCTTTACGCGAGCCGCATACTTCCGATAGAAGGCAAAGAGAATATAGCTGCCCATGGAGAGGCCGACGAAGATTGCTTGTTGAATCGACAGCTGGTCCAGTAGCGCATTCACATCGTCAGCCGTTTGTTCCAGCGTATAGCGCCAGAGCGGTGCATCCGACTCTCCATGCCCTCGCACATCGATTGTGATAACCGGAACTGCAGCGAGAGGGCTTCCTCTTGTTCAGCCCACATGGTCCGGTTGAGGGGAAAGGCATGGAGAAAAACGATGGGGAGACCGGTTCCCCGGTCACTGTAGGCGAGGGTGATGCCGTTGACGTGGGTCTGCATGCTGATTCCTTTCGCGGCTGTTCGTAACATTGGTATGCCTTAGGGTCAAGGGCCCGTTTGCGATCATGCTGACCGACGTATACAATTCACCCTATTCTTGAGGACGTACATGACTGTGTCACGCGATCAGACATCTGATTTGTTCGGTACTCCAGGGGGGGCGGTATCCGTTGAGGCTCCATTGGCCGAGCGTATGCGGCCACGAGAGTTTGTGGATTTCGTTGGGCAAGAGGACATCACTGCGACGGATCGGCCGTTGAGGCGGGCCGTCGAGGCAGACCAGCTCTCCTCCGTCATCTTCTGGGGGCCGCCAGGTTCTGGCAAGACGACGCTGGCGCATCTCGTCGCGCGCCACACCAAAGCGCAGTTCGTGCCCTTCTCGGCGGTCACAGGGGGCGTTCCCGAGTTACGGGCTCTGATCAAGACGGCGGAGCAACGCCAGTCGATCAACGGTCAGCGGACGATTCTGTTCGTCGACGAGATTCATCGGTTCAACAAAGCGCAGCAGGATGCCTTTCTGCCTCATGTCGAGCGGGGAACGATCATTCTGGTGGGTGCGACCACAGAGAATCCCTCGTTTGAAGTGATCTCACCGCTTCTGTCCCGTTCCTTGGTCATTGTGCTCAAGCCCCTTTCGGATGACGCGCTTGGGCAGATTCTGGACCGGGCGCTTGCGGATTCTGCGATCGGGTTAGGGCAGTGGAACGCGAGCCTGTCGACAGACGCCAAGCAACGATTGATAGCCTACGGCAACGGCGATTCGAGAGCGCTCCTGACGGC
>JBBRRN010000116.1:0-9216 GCA_038200685.1 Nitrospirales bacterium | reverse complement strand
TCTCCTGCCGCGGACACCGAGAGTCGATTGAAGGCGGTGCAGGGTGTCCAGAACGTGTTCGCGGGTGGCGACTCCGGTACCTTTCTCCTGGAATGCGAGCTTGGTCGAGATGTACGGGAAGAGATCGCTCGCCTGGCGGTCATTAGTGGGTGGGGTCTTCTTGAACTGAAAGCGATTTCCATGACGTTGGAAGACGTCTTCCTCCAACTGACTCGACATGAGGAAGGCCTTGCGCCAGACCCAGTGCTTACTTCAGTGGAGTCGACAGGGCAGCCGGCATGACACCCGTCCAGGCCATCATTGCAAAAGAGCTGCGTTCCTACTTCGTGTCGCCCGTGGTGTATGCGGTGGGAGCCGTGTTTCTCCTCATCGTGGGACTGCTCGCGTATCTCTATGTGGTTTTTGCCGGAGCCCAGGCGATTCAGCTGATGCAGGTGCAGGGAAGCGCTCAGATTAATCTGAACGACTTGGTCTTCCGGAATTTGTTCGCCAGCACACGATTTATCCTTCTGATTGTCTTGCCGATCCTGACGATGCGGCTCTTCGCTGAAGAGCGAAAACTGCGCACCTTCGAACTTTTGCTGACCTCTCCAGTCGGCATCAACGAGATCGTGGCAGGGAAGTTCATGAGCGTCTTTCTTCTGTTTCTGGGGTTACTCGGGCTGACCAGTTTGGTCCCGCTCGTACTCGCCCTCTTCTGTGATTTCGATTGGTATCCCGTGCTGACCGGCTACCTGGGACTCGTCTTGCTGGGCGCCCTCTTTCTCTCTGTCGGCGTGCTGGCGTCGGCACTGACAGAAAACCAGATCGTTGCGGCTTTTGTGAGCATCGGCCTTTTACTGGTTTTGTGGCTCCTGGCAGGCTTGGGCTCGCTGCTCGGGGATACGGCCATCGGGCAGGCCGTCTCATATCTCTCATTCATGGAGCACTTCGACCATTTAGTGCGCGGGCTGGTCGATACGAAAGACCTTGTATACTTTTTCAGTAGCCTCGCCTTGATGCTCTTTTTGGCGCACCGAGTCGTGGACTCGGCACGGTGGAAATGACCCTCAAGACGCTTCCCCTTGGCGTGATGGGCCTGGCTCTGGCTGCGGCAGGAGCGGTCGGCTATAGTCTCGCTCCGGAGAAAATTTGGCTGGCTGCTCTTTTGGAAGGGGCCGCTCTCCTCTGCCTCCTCATCTCTTTTATCGCCCATTTCAGTGGGTTGAAAGCCTTCTCCGCTCGCCGCTCTACGCGTGTGGGGGCCAACAGTCTGTTGATCATCCTTCTGTTCGTCGGCATTCTCGTGATCGTCAATTTTCTGGCCGCCCGTCACTCCATTCGATGGGATCTGTCGGAGAACCAGAACTTCACCCTCGCCCCGCAAACACATCGCCTGTTGCGGAGCCTTCCACGTGACGTGACCGTCACCGTCTTTACCAGAGAAAAGGATCCCGGCTACCAATCCTACAAAGAACGGCTCGATAGTTATCGGCAAGCCAGCTCGAAGATTTCTGTGGAGTTCGTCGACCCGGAACGGCAGCCGAAAATCGCCCAGCAATATGGCATTACCCGAACCGATACAGCCGTGTTCGAAAGCGCCGGGCAGAGTGTTCGTGTCAACGCGCCTTCGGAGGCGGAACTGACCGGAGCGCTGATCCGTGTGTCCCGAGACGGTAAGAAGCGCGTACTCTTTCTCGAAGGGCACGGGGAGCCGAGCCTTGATGATCGGGAGCGAACCGGGCTGTCTGCCGCCAGAGAGATTTTGTTCAAGCAGGGGTACGACGTCGGGACTCTCAGCTTGCTCAAGGAGCCTGCCGTGCCGGATCGTACGGCCATCCTCATTGTAGCCGGGCCTCGCCGACCGGTAACGACCGAGGAACAGGAACGGATTCACACCTATGTGGAAAAGGGCGGCCATCTCTTGATGCTCATCGATCCGGATACGCAGGCCGATCTGAATCCCTTGCTCAAGCGATGGGGGCTGGGAGTCGGCCCCGGGGCCCTGGTTGATCTCCAAGACCGATTAGCCCAAGGCGATCTGACGTCTCTGCTTGTCCGCACGTTCACCGAGCATGAAATTACGCAGGACCTCTCCGCCGCCGTGCTGTTTCCTCTTGCGCGACATATCACCTTCGATGAACAGATCGGCAGGGCATGGGACTATGTGCCGCTCGCGCGAACATCGCCGAACAGCTGGGCAGAAACCGATCTAAAGGGCCGCGTCGTCAACCTTAATGAAAAGGAAGACATCAAAGGTCCCCTGCCGATGGCTGTGGCACTCGCGCCAAAGATTGCCCCAGAGGAAGGCAAGCCTCGACCCGCAATCGTGATCATTGGCAACTCCACATTCGCGACCAATGCCTTCGTGAATTTTCCAGGCAACAGCGACTTTTTCCTCCATTCGGCCGGGTGGCTGGCTGAAGAACGGAATATTCTGGCGATCGTCCCGAGAGACTCCGCGCTTCGACCGTTTACCCCCAACCCGTTACAGGAAAGAGTTCTGCTCTATCTGCAGGTCATCCTTCTGCCGGCCGCCATGGTTTTATCCGGCATCATGGTGTGGCGCAGACGCCGGCGACTTTAGATCGATGCGGTACTGGCCCACATGTGTCATGGCGCTTGTCCTGGCTGGACTCGGCCTGTATCTCTATGTCATCGAGCTTCCGCAGAAAGAATCGCATGAGCGACAAGATACCGTCGACAAGAAAGTCCTGCTCTTCGAGCAGGACAGCCTCTCCGGACTCACCATCAAGACCGATCAGCAGGAACTCGTGTTTGCTCGGACTCCTGAGAAGGGCTGGGTGTTGACCGCGCCCCTTAGTACCGAAGCTGATCAGCGCGAGGTACAAAGTTTGATTCGGGCCTTAGTCACAGGCATCGTGGCCCGCACCGTTGAGGACCATTCGACCAACCTGGCCCCCTTTGGACTGGATAATCCGGTGACCACAATCACCGTCGTAGCCGGCGCCGCACGGGAAACCTTCTCCATCGGGGATAGCGGTCCCCTGACGTCCACCTTGTATGTCCTTCGTGAGTCGGATCATAAAGTCCTGCTCAGCAATCTGGCCCCTAAAGATTTTGTCAACAAAACGTTGATGACCTTTCGCCGCAAAGACCTCTTGTCCCTCTCACAGGGCGACGTCGAGCGTATCCGTCTCACGTACTCAACCACCGAAATTGTGCTCTATCAAGCACAAGAAAAACCTAAAAGTAAATGGAAGATCCGCTACCCGATTGAAGCAGCAGCCGATCAAACAGAGGTACGAGCCCTTCTGTTCAGGCTTGAAGACTTGAAGGCGCTGGGCATCATCGACCCGGGGCCTGAACGCGACGCGCTGACTAAAACACTCACGGCTCCGAAAGTAAAAGTCACTATTCACCTGGCCGATGGCGACCAGACCGTGAAAGTGTACCAGCCAGATCCGACCAGCGGCGAAGCCTTTGCTGAAACGAGTCCTACTGGCCCTCTCTACCGTATCAATCCCGGCGCGATCAGAGATTTGACCAAGGAGCTCTTTACGTTCCAAGACAAGCGGTTGCTCGGGATCGACTTTGCCGACATCGCGATGCTTTCCGTCAAGACTTCAGCCGAGCAATATGTCTTGATCAACCAACAGAACGAATGGGTCTTGGAGGATCAGCCGACTGAAAGATTGGACCAACAGGCCGTCGACTTGTTTGTCAGCCGTATTGCCAATGTCCCAGCCGAGGAGCGTGTGATCAAACAGGCCGGGCCGCTGGCTCCCTACGGTCTCGTCACGCCTGCAGCGGAATTTATCGCCACAGGAAGAGAGGGAAAGATTGCAGGCAAACTATCGATTGGGAGTCATGCCAATGGACTGGCCTACGCCATGGGGCAACGGATCCCAGGCATCTTCCAGATTCGTGCTGACCTGTTCACACAGATCCCTGGGAAAAAGGACCTCTTGGCTGCGCAGGCAGAGAAGACACCCGTTAGACACTAGTCAGAACCAGGCAGTGCCTGGTGGCTAGCTCGTGTCTTTTCATCGGCGGGTTGTGGCCTTCTGTTGAAGAAGGCGGAGTCGGCTGGTATTCTGTTTCTACAGCATGTTGCAACCCGGCCCCCTGAGACGGCGTATATTCGGTTTGGAGAATGAGTATGGTCTCATTTTTTCTCCGAACGGACGCGTCTATCTGCCGATGGAGAAGGTGCTGGGGTATATTTTTGAAGGTCTCATTCCAAACAGCTGGCCCTCCAATGCCTTCCTGGTCAATGGTGCTCGGTTTTATCAAGACACCGGCTGCCATCCTGAGTATTCCACCCCCGAGTGCGACAACATTCTCGATCTTGTGATCCACGACAAAGCCGGTGAGCGACTGCTTGAAGCCTGTCTGCCTGCGGCTGAAGAACGATTGCGCGAAGAAGGTCTGTCCGGGGAGATTTACATTTTCAAGAACAATACGGACTCGCTCGGCAATACCTACGGGTGCCATGAAAACTTCCTCATGCGCCGCGACGTCGATTTTTGGAAAGTTACGGAGCAACTCATTCCTTTCTTTGTCACGCGGCAGGTCTATAGCGGGGCGGGGAAGGTGCTGAAAGTTTCTGGCAAACCACAGTATTTCATCTCGCAACGAGCACAACACATTCACGAGAAGACGTCCTCTTCGACGACTTCCTCGCGCAGTATCATCAATACCCGAGACGAACCGCACGCCGATGCAGAACGCTACCGGCGACTCCATATCATCGTTGGGGATTCCAACATGTCGGAGTTCGTGACCTATTTGAAGGTCGGTACGGCGACGTTGGTCCTGTCCATGATTGAGGAAGGATACGCAGTCCAAGGGATGGAGTTCGAGGACCCAGTGAAAGCCATTCGGGAGGTATCGCGCGACTCGACGTTGAAGCGTAAGATTAAACTGGACGATGGCCGTCAGCTGACGGCGGTCGAAGTTCAGCGGGTCTATCTGGATCGAGCACAGACCTACTTAGCCCAACAAGAGCACGATCCGATCCTTGACGACATCTGGCAACGATGGGCTATGGTGCTGGGCAAGCTGGAAGAGGATCCGATGCAGCTCGTGCGCGAGATCGACTGGGTGACCAAGCGCCATCTGATCCAATCCTATATCGACAAGAAGGGGTGTGGCTGGGACGATCCACGAGTGTTCCTGCTCGATCTTCAATTTCATGACGTCAAACGGACGCGTGGGTTGTACTATCTGATGGAGTCCCGTGGGCTGATCGAGCGGATTGTGGAGGAAGACGCGGTGCAACGAGCCATGTCGACGCCGCCACAGACCACACGGGCGAAGGTGCGCGGCGATTTCATCCGATTTGCCCGCGCGAAGAATCGTTCCTATACGGTCGACTGGACCTATTTGAAGCTCAATGGTTACTGGGAAGAAACAATTCTTTGCATGGACCCCTTCAGCGCAGTGAATCGGCGTGTGGATGAATTGCTCTCGCAGGTATCGGGGCTACGGTTTTACCGATGATGATGACGGTACTCAAGCAGACGCACGCGCGAATTTCATGGCTGGACCGAACGCTGATTACGGCCGTGGTATTGCTGTCCAGCATTTTCCCCGTCGAGTTGTTCTCCAATACGCCGCCAGCTCCGAAGGGCTTCGATGGGCAATACAGCGGCAAGCAGGGGCAAGTGCTGGTAGTTAAGGTACGGGGTGAAGAGCAGGCGACAGAGGTGAATGGGACATTTCTGAAGCGGACGATTCCATTTTTTCGAGAGTTCAGGCCAGGGGAGTCGGACGGCTATATCGGACTGCTCGGGATCGACATGCAGGACGAACCGGGGACCTATGAACTGGCCGTTGATGTGAAGCAAGGGGAACAGGCGAAACAGATGAGCTTCAATGTCCTGGTCGCTAAAGAGAAGTTTATCGTCGAGCACTTGACGTTGCCGAAAGAGAAAGTCGATCTGGACGAGAAGGGCGCGGCACGGTGGAAAGCCGAACAGGAGCAAGTCAAACAGGCGCTCGCAGAGAACTCACGTCTGAAATTATGGCGCAGCAACTTCGTAGAGCCGGTGAGTGGCAAGCGTACCGGCATCTTCGGCAGCGTGCGGATCATGAATGGCAAGCCGCGTAACCCGCACAATGGAGAGGATATCGGCGCGCCGCTGGGGACCGAGGTTGCGGCGACGAATGATGGGATCGTCCGTATCACCGTCGATCATATTTTCTCCGGCAAGGGCGTCTTCGTCGATCACGGCTTGGGCTTCTACTCGATGTACTTCCACCTATCGGAGATTCTGGTCAATGATGGAGATTTAGTGAAGGCTGGGCAAATCCTCGGCAAGGTAGGCGCAACCGGTCGCGCTACCGGCCCACATCTCCATTGGGGTGTCAAACTCAACGGCGCCCGCGTGAATCCCTATTCGCTGCTCGATTTACCGTTCAAGAACGGCTCGATCCCCGCCAATAGTATTGCGACTCCTATACCTAAAACGGCATCTGTGCCTGAAGCGGTGCCAGTCGAGCGGTAGCAACCATTCCCGAAGGCCAGGTGTGTCAGGGCTCAGCTGCTCTCATGCTTCTAGGAGCGACCCCTCAGGACTTTGCTGGGTAGAAAGCTTCCGGAATTCCTTCGGTCACGGTTTTCAACCGTGGTGCCTCAGTCAGTTCCAGCCTTCGACCCCAGAAGAGTCTCGGCCGGTCCCCGCTCCTTCCGACAATGTTCGCCCTGAGCCCTGGCATACCTCCTGGATAAAATTTGGCTTTGCTCACACGAAAAAGCAGCCTGCCCCTATTATATGGTGTCCTATAATTACGGCGAGGATCCGGTGAATCTTCTGCTGTCAGCTGTGCTATGGGAACAAGTGGGGGAGGTGATTGCTGGGTGGGTTGATTGGCTCCGGCTGAGGGGGGGCTGGGTATGATGTGAAAAGGCCGGTAGGTGCGGCTGGGGTATCTGCAGCGCGGCAGGTGGCTCGGATTGATGAAGGTCTTGGTTCCAGCGAACAGGGAATTTTTCCCTCCTTCGGTCTGAACTATAGCCTGGTCCCGTTGGCGGCAGGAGCCGGTGTCCGGCGTGATGGTCGGAAGCTGCGTGCTCGATGCGGCAGGCAAGGGGAACGGGGCGCTTTGTCAGCTCTCGGTGATTGCGGGGGCGGCCTTGATGCGCACCGCGCCGGCGGTGATGGAAGGCGCGCTACGACCGGACCTGCGGCACTGGGAGCATGTACCGCAGCGTTTGTGGTGACCAGAGCATCAAAGCCAGGACTGGAACCGTGCTTGGTGAAATTCGGTGCTGTTCAGCGGCTTTGGTAGCGGTAATCGCCAGTGCGCTTCAGAAGGTGTTTAGCGACTTCGCCAAGTGGAATGGCGTTGCATTCCTCAGTGGAATCAAAAGAAGCAAATAGAGGGAAAATGCGCCCCATGCCGGTGACTCCGGATTAGTGATTCAACTTGAATGGGAGGAAGAACGGAATGTCGCTTCAACTACGGAAGTCGTAATATCTGAATCGGACCATCAAGATCATGACTCCACTTCGCAGTAAACTCAGTGTCTGAAAGTGTCACGTGTGACTGTGGCAGGTCATGAAAGCAGTCATCAGAAAGAGGATGTCTGGCCATGGGATTATGATAGATAAACAACGTTGCATGGAGAGATCCATCTTGCCATTGGCGTCGGCCGTAGACCACAGCACTCAATCGAGTATTCTGTGGCTGGCCCCTCGGATCAGGCATGAACAATCCTCCTGGTGCTAACCACCAACCTGATTCTCGACTTTGTCGATTTATGCGGAGTTGCCATTCTCCCCACAGCGCCCACTCTAGATAGTGTCGTCACGAGATTGCGGCCCAAAGAGCGATGCATCTGATTTGAACGGCTGCGAAGTATGAGGCGGTGTTTTTGGCGTATCTGGTCGCTATGCCGCGCCATCGCTTGAGATGCAGGAAGGCATTTTCGACCTTGTGGCGGAGTTTATACAGGTCTTCATCGTAGGTCGTTGAACATTTCTGTTTTTCCGGGGCGGGATAACGGCTTTCATTCCCTGATCTCTGGCCTGATCTATGATGGCGTCGCTATCAGAGCCCTTATCGGCGATCAAGTAATCGGCGCGCATGCCCTCAATCAGGTGGCCAGCTTGCGTGCAATCCGCTCTGGTACCTTGCGTGATAGCGACTCTGAGCGGCATACCAGGCGCATCCACGGCCAGATGTCTTTTGGTGTTGAGCCCCCTTTTGTGCGGCTCATCTCCTGATTCCCGCCTTTTGCGCCGGCCGCATGGGGATGAACCTTGCCATGACGGGCATCAATCATCAGCCATTCGTAATCGGGCTCATCAATAAGCGTTTCCAGCAACGCCTCCCAAATTCCCTTGTCGCGCCAGCGGCAAAACCGCCGCGGCGCATTCTTCCAGTCCCCGTAATCTGGCGGCAAATCCCGCCACGGAGCGCCAGTGCGCAATATCCAGAGAATCGCGTTGATGAACAAACGGTTGTCTTCGGCAATGCCGCCCCATATGCCCGCACGGCCGGGCAAGTGCGGCTCCAGTAATTCCCACGTTCTACCCGATATATCGTGTCTGCGATGTGCTTTCATGCTGAGCCTCCTTCAGGTCAACATGATTCTCCATCATTTTTTATCTCGTGACGACACTATCTAGGGATTCTCGAGAAATGTGAAGCCGTCTCCTTCGTAGAGAAAAACAATCAGAGGGAGCCCTTGTCTTTTTGCAGATTCACATTGTTTTACTTTCTTGTGTAGTATGTTTCTGATCCGGTCTGTAGCTGTTAGGTCTCCACCTTGTCCCGTTAGTCCCTCGACGATGGGTCGGGGGTTTTCACGTCGCTGGCTTGCTGTAAGAGTGAGGTGGCAGCTAATGCATGGTGGATTGATAGTAAGTTCTCTCGGTCCATTGGTGTCGAGTCTGTCGAGCCAATCTTGGATTGCCGGTTTCGCTCTCTTGATTGAAAGACCCCCAGCATTAAACCGCTCAGCATCTACAAGAATTCCCCAATAATGCACGAAATTACGGTTCAACCAATTTGCAAGTTCATGCGACCTATCATCATTTTCGCGGTAGGTCCTCTGGTAAGCAGTAGCAACTTCCCAAATCTGCTTGTGTCCTTCTAGATCAGCAGCGATAAAGTCAGGGCGTTTCGTTCCTAACAAAGGTGAATGCCGGACAGATATGAGGCTAATTCCCTTGGTAATCCTTGATTGTCATCAATTCGAAATATGCACTCCGAAAATCTCTGAAGGTTAGCGATCGCAATCTTTTTCTCAAGTCAAGTTTTTGA
>JBBRRN010000115.1:0-9241 GCA_038200685.1 Nitrospirales bacterium | reverse complement strand
CAAGTACAAGCGAACGATTGCCCAGGTGCCTCTGCTATACTTGAACCGAGGAAGGGACACTCCGTGGGACCTGTGCGAGCTGGATTGCTAGTTGCGCTCTTCGTGGTCACCACCGAGGCGTGGGGCCAAGTGTCGATCGAGAGCCTCCGCGCGTCTGTGGATTCCTCAAATTTAGAACTGGTGATGCTCCAAGGCGTGGTCCATCTGTCGCGTTCGCGTCAGACTGAATTAGGTGGGACATGTGGGAGTGTGACCTTCACGCTGCAAGATGACACTGGCTCCATTGACGTGGCGATCCGTCGCGCGAATCGTCTGATCGAACCGTTGAGAGACGGAGATCGCATACGGCTGACCGCCCAAATTGAGGTCTTTCGCAATAGGGAGAACGTTCCCGTTCGCATCTGTTACGAAGCCAGGGACATTGAGCACCTCGGCCAGTAACTCCTGTGACGCCTTTGGTGGCCGGAAGAAGACGTAAGCACCGATGAATTCATTAGAAGTATACGGGGTGGCTAACAATCGTCTTTATATGAGCCCATACCTTGGCTCCAATGTTGCCCTTGGTTGGCTCAGGAGGCCTCCTGAGCTTACCGATGGAGAAGGGGCCCCAGAAATTCGGACAGTGTGCTAAGTAATCGCCTGGCTTCACCCACCTCACCGAGTGGTGGCAGCCGAGAGGAGCGAGGCGATGAAGAGCACGAGACGCAATCAGGGGGCCACCTTCATGGCGCAAGTGGCCTGGGCAGCGGTCAAAGGCGGCAAGACCCTGGCCGAATTGTCAGAACAGTTTCACGTCCATCCCCCCCAGGTCACCGAATGGAAGCAGCCATTGCTTGCGCGGGCCGCGGACGTGGTTGGCGGGACCAAACCGATGTCAGACACACCGGATCTCAAGACCCTCCACGCGGCGATCGGACAGCTGGCATGGGAGAATGATGTAAGAAGACGTCGACACGCTCAACGCCTCGCAAGGGCAAGTGAACCATACCTGCTTATTTTTTAATGACGATGTTCTGGCAGGATGATTGGCATCCTTGCGTTACGCGCGTCGTGCTTCTGTCTAGGGAACCCGTCGCGGGCGTTGCGTGCGCGTAGCGAAGCTACAACCCGCTGATGAAGAGACAGAAGGTCAGTTCTCCTCACGCTCGCTGGGGTGGTCTCTGTGAAGCAATCCGCTGACACGTTCGACTTCAACTAAACTAACCGTCAGGCCTCTAAGAAAGGACCTCTGAGACATGGCGGTTAAATTTTGAAGGACATCGGTACATAACCAATGACATACACCAGGAAGTCAACCTGTCCCCATCTCTGGGTCTGAACGTCGATCGTCGTATCCTAGGACCTACTTTGCCGACTGTGCGTGCTTAATCATTAGTGCGTGGTCTGTTTCCGTGGCCTTGGCCTCGACCGTGTCGCCTGTCTTGAAGGTGCCTTCCAGCTTAGTGGTCTTGTCCACGTGCAGACGAACTTCCTTGCCCGCTTCCCTGTGATTCTTCACCACATAAAACTCCCCGTCGATTTTCAGCAGGTCCCCATTGACCATCTTCGGGGTGGGTGACTCGGTCACGTCAGCTGCATATAACATGGGTACCATCCCGATACTGAGGACCAGTGCGAACATGATCAGACCGATGAGCTTCTTCATGACGGAACCTCCCTGTTTGTGATGGTGTTGTAGGAAACAGAACGTGTGAATAGTGATGGCTCGTGTTTCTATCGAACCGGCCCTGGCATCCATACTCTCCCTCGCTGGCCAGTATAGCGAGAAGACCGGCAGCAATCTGGTCAAAATTGCTCAGGTGCAACAATTGATTAGGTCGCCGCGTCGGCCGGCTTGAATCGTAAAATAACTAATACGCTACCCTATCATCGAGATGACGGAGCGCGGTACTGGGGAAGCCCCGAGCCGGACCGACCCTCGGGGGAAGGCTCAACGCCCGCCGGCTTCATTCCCAGAGCCTAGGTTTTCCTGGAGCCGACCTATCTGGTTTCTACGGCTTCCTGCTCAGCTACAGTCAAATCAGACACCTGGAGCGAGCATGCAACGGATGGGCCGGTTAGAAGTCTTTGACGAGACTGAGGCGTGGGGTTGTTCGTGGTGGGGCGTTCGCGATAGCTTCCCGCGCGCTTCAGTATTGGATAAATACTCGAGCATGAAAACGAGAGGAATCTCTAGCTGATGAAGCGAGCCATACCTTCATGACCGCACTAACCTCGTCGCTGCTATCACAACGGCCAGCGCGATGAAGAGTGAGAGTCGCGGCAACAAGCGTGCGGTTGTGAAGACGACCTGTTCTCCCGCCGTTCGCTGTGACTCCGGGACGGCCCCGACGCGCCGCACAGATGACCACGGCTGTAATGCACTCGGTATTCTTCAAATTGAACGGGGTGTATCTGCAGGAAAGGGAATAGTCCCAGAACCATTTCGAGGCGTGTGGCAGTCCGCTTTGGGGAAGTTTCTGAAGGGTGTGCGAACGTCCCAAAGTGGCCGTTCTGTAACCGTCGGTATTGCCGGCCGTGGAGTTCGTCCGCCAAGCTACTATCATCTTCTCACACCCAGCCTTGCGGGTGATTCGCTGGTCCCCTCGAATAAACCCCGCCAGGTCCTCATGCCTTTCTCGATTCGTCTCGACCGTCGCTTCCCCCTGCACTGATCCATCATGTCTCTATCGGATTGGAAACAGGAGGTGGGGGCTCGTGCTTCTGATGCTGGTGAGCAGAGGCTGCACCGAACGGACGATTTCGCCCTGCGCGTGGACATCCTTCAAGAGGCTTTGTGCTAGGCCGTGTATCGTGGATGCTGAGCGAGCCGGGCCAACCTAGACCCAAGTGGCGATGCCCCTCGCCGTATTGATTCAGGATCAGGATGGGAGGCGCGAATGCCAAGATCCAGCTCTGATTCTCCATTCGCAATTGCCCCTGCAACGCGGATCTCTGCCAGCTGGAGTGGGCCGTGTGGTCCGAGTCACGAGCAGTAATTTGGGCCATGAGTAGAAGTTTGAGTCTATGGACTATGAGTTTTGGATTAGGAGATTGCATTGGTCGGATATGGCTTTCGCCGGTTCTTGTATTACAGTGGTGGTTTTGATACAGTCCTCCGCACGCCACGTCCCCTCTCCCAGAGGAACGAAATGGACGGCCGATGGAGCTCGAATTGAAGACAATATTCGACCATTCCCCCGCTTCAAACTCCCGTCGGCGTATTGAACGAGCCCCGACAGGTTCGCGCGTCGCGAGCCCCTCAGTCCAGTCCTGGTGCCTGTCGCAGCGGATGGTACCCACGACCCCTGTGGTGCTGGAGCGGACCCGCCCGGCCTGCGCCGCTGGTCTCGAGCCGACTCACGGGGAATCGGGTCATGGGGTGGTGGGAGGGCACGAGTATGAATAAACGACCGAACACGATTAGCGCCGACTTGGGCGCACTCAAGCAGCCCTGGCTAGCTTGGTGCGCGAAGCAGAGGATGCAGCCGAGCGAGGCGCTTCGGCAGGTCCTCGCCAAGGTCATGCATGGGGACCTCCCCGTCTCGGTCCCACGGAGCGCCGAGGTCAGGGATCGAGCGGAAAAGCCCAGGGTGCGGGTGGAGCTTCATCTCACCGAGTCCGAGCACCGTCTCCTGAAGCCGTTGGCACGAGCCGAAGGGTTTGCCGTCACCAAGTGGATCGTGGCCTTGATCCGGGCTCGACTCATCAAACACCCCCAATTCGGCCAGTCGGAGTTGGAAAGTCTGGCCCGTTCCAATCAGCAACTGTTGGCGATCGGGCGGAACCTCAACCAACTGGCGAAAGCGTTGAATTCTTCCCCGCAGGACCGGCGGGCGTTTCGCGTCGACCTGATCACGGAACTCTCAAGCCGCATTCAGACGCATACGAAAACCGTCTCGAATGTGATGCGTGGCAACCTGGAGCGCTGGCAGATCCGATGACGCCCCCATGGGCGAGTCACACGGATGTCACCATAGACGAATGGGGGAGCCGCCTCTTCAACGTGTCCCCGCCCACCGCGCCACGGACACAGGCTGGGGGCGCACGACGGGGGTCCCACCCTCACGAGGGCACCGGCGGACGATTACGCACCCCAGCCGCGCGGGCGCAGTTCGTGCGCCACAAACTCGGTGATATGGTGCGCCGGGCCCCGCAAGTGATGGTCAAACTGGCCAGAGCGCCAAAGGGCATGCGCGGGATTTCGAACAATCTCAGCTACATTTCACGGGATGGGCAACTCGATCTCGAAGATCAAGACGCACAGATCATCACCGGTAAAGAGGCCGTGAGCGACCTTAAGCAGGAATGGCAACAGGGGGGATTTCCCATCCCCCAGCATTCCACCAAGCGCGACGCATTTCATCTCATCCTCTCCATGCCCACACGAACCGACCCACTCTCGGTGCAACGCGCCGCTCGCGAATTTGCGAGACGTGAATTTTCCAACCATCAGTACGCCATGGTGTTGCACACGTTCGAAACAGACCCCGACCCCAACCCGGCGCGTCATCCGCATGTGCATCTGACCGTCAAGACTGCGGGACTGGATGGGACCAGGCTGAATCCCAGAAAACCCGATCTTCAACGCTGGCGAGAAGGATTTGCTGAAGCGCTTCGGGAACAGGGTATTGAGGCGACCACCACCAGCCGTTTGCATCGCACCACCCAAGAACGGTGGACGGTTCGGCGGGGTGTCGATCCGATCACCAAGGCCAAGCAAATCGACCGACGCCTTCGCGTCACGCCGGTGCCGCCGGTGCAACGCGAGGTGATGCAGAACTATGAACGGGTGATGAAGGCCTTAGCGGGTTCTGATCAAGGCGAAGACCGCCGGCTGGCAGCAGATTTGGTGGGCTACTTCACTGGACGGAGGCACGTGGTGGAGAAAGACAAGGGGCGATCGCAAGAACGTGAATAATTCGTTCTTCGACATCAACCGCAAGACCGCGGTTTACTATTCCTGCGTTCCGAAACTGAGCCAATCCGACAATAACCGGCTCCGTAGTAAAGCGAAGCTAGGAATCACCATCGACCTTATGAATGGGCATGGGCTAGGCTTTCGGTTGCTGTAGTAGCAGAAGGCGTTTTCAGAAAGCCCCTTCAATGTCAGCCGCATAAAATTCGCTTCGATTATGAGCGGACTATAGTTGGTCCGTCTTGTGCAGCCACAGATTCATCTCGCCGAATCGCCCTGTGGGCATCCAGGGCTTTTGGCCACAAGAGGGCCACCCAGGTACGACCTGATCAAATTGGTAGCTGCACGGATGTGCTCGTCAACTGACCTCCCTTGTCCCGGTGAATCATTCCCTTGACATGAGCGCCGACGATCTCGGCGCCATTTTCGCTCTCAGTTCGACATTGGGAATGAGACTCGACCGGTGCTCGGTCCCCGCGGTTTCCAGTCTTCCGAATCCCTCCGTCCACGCCGCGTTCACCATACGAATCGTCGAGTCGCGAAAGGATACGGGTTCGTTGAACATCGTCAAATACGCATCGTGCATCTGGCCTTGAAATTCCTTCTGCCGATCAGGCGGTACCCCTGCAAGCGTGGCGAGAGACACCAGATGTTCTCCCGAACCTCGGGCAATATCTCCACGCAAGTGTTCATACGAATAGGATGCAAAGACTTCGGTTTTCTGCCGGGCTCTTATGAGTTGGTCCCCGGCGGATGCCCCTGGCGTGGAACTCGATGTAAATTCCGTCAACGGGTTCAGAAGGTCCTTTGTAGCCTGCGATGTGCCGTTGCTGAGGTCCGTCGTCGCCTTGAAGGGCGCATTGGTCACGTCGACCGTGGCTTTCGTCATACAGCCGGACAGAATCAGCAGTCCAAGAAGGAGTCCACCAGCGTACTTGGTCATATTGCTACCTCCATGAAGATATTCGTAGTCGGTTGCTCTACACATACCTCGTTTTCTCTGATCATTCGCCTAGGAAGAACCATAGGCTTGGTCTGGCTCTCTGAGGGACTCAAATGACTGAGTGCTCCAGGGCTGAAATTAAGCTTACTGCGAGACAACTCCCAAGGACCAAGTCATGCGACGCCGTGGCATAGGTCCCTGGATTTACAACGTGCTCCGAACGGTGTAAGGTTTCGCGTCCCACCTCCGAAATAGTAGGCGGTGGCCGCCGGGTCATCAGCTAAACATGTTGCCTCTTCACCCGGCTCCGAAAGGCAGTTACGCCCATAGGCATAGCAAGAGACAATTGATGATGTCCCGTACGATGGCACCATCGTCAGCCCCACACTGGTCAAGGGGTAATGGTGGTATCGGAAGCACGTGTCAAGTAGGACGATTTCTTGGGAATATCTAGAACGGCCAAGCATCCGCAGGATTGTATCGAGAAGGTTTCGCCTAGCTTGCGGGCTGCCATATGGATCTGACAGAGGAAGGCAAATAGTCCTAGTCCAGCTACTCCTCCTCCACGAACGCCGCCGGCCGGAGCCACACGCCAGGCTAGCCACCTCATTGGCCCGTTGATTCTCGTCTCGGGGGAATGCGCGACGGCATGCGGCATGCCTTCTCTATGGCGCATCTTGTGCCTCCCACCCGGGATTGGACTTTACCTAGGTCCTAATGCATAATGCATCCGGTTCGTGTCAGCATAGGGACGCTTCCTTGCGGGCAGAGTGCTGATGCCAGCTTCTAGGAGGAGTACCATGCCGAAGGTTCTGGTCATTGATGATGAGGCGAGCATTCGCACGCTCCTCGTCATGCGACTCCGTCACCAGGGCTATGATGTGCTCTCCGCAGAGAACGGCTGGACGGGCCTGGAGCTGTCTCGACAAGAACGCCCCGATGTCATTGTGCTTGATCTGAACATGCCGGAACCCGATGGGCTCACGGTCTTGAAGGAGATACGCCGTGTCGATCTCAATCAGCCAGTGATCATTTGGACGGGGGCCAACACCCCTAGGATAGAGCAGCAAATCCGCGCACTTGGAGTGAACGAGGTCATAATGAAAGGCTCCGCTCTGCATGCCCTTGAAGACACGATCAAGCGCCTTCTGGGGATCCCGACCCCCTCCCAATCGTCGCCGGCGTGATTGAATAGCCCTGAGGGCGGACCTGTCCGTCAGTACCAGGCTTATTTCGCCATATTATTTCTGGCGGGTCATGCAAGGGCCGTCTGAAGTTTCGTAGATGTGTCGTGGAGTCGATCCCGCCATTCCTTCTTGAATCCAACCCCTACGCTACCCCACAAATTCAGCTTCAAGACCGCTCTTAGCTGGTTCTAACCTAGGCTTAATGCCCGGCTAATTTTGATGGGTTAACATGTAGGCAGATTGGAATGTACACCATGCGCCACCTTGGCTTTCGGGTGTATTTGGCTGCGTTGATCACGTTTATTTATTCTGTGCACGCACAATACCGCGCGTCTCATGATAAAGGAAACGTATGACATCCGATTATCATCAACGATAACCTTGAGGGTGTTTGTGATGAGTATACTGCGAAGCTCCTTCTTCTTCTGGCAGACACACATGACGCGATTGGTAAACTTAGACATGTAATCAAACAAAGAGGTTGCATTATGTGGAGCCATGGGTCCAGGAACCTACGGAGATTCGCGGGAGCTGGTGCTGGAGTGGAAATTGTTAAAGCAATACAAGGCATGACTGACCGAGGGATTCATATGAAACGAGCTCTCCTCATCACGCTCTTGGTGCTGAGTAGTGGACCTGTGTATGCGGAGTGGGTGGCGGTAGAGAAAGACTATCTCATGCCAGGGCTACAGACTGTCTACATCGATCCGAACACCATTCACCGAGAGGGGAATCTGGTGACCATGTGGCAACTAATTGACTTTACGGCCATGCAGGGGAATCCGAGAGGGCCTACCCGATTTTTGTCGACGAAGACGCACAAGCAATTCGACTGTGCGGAACAGCGCGTGCGATTGCTTGCCTCCACGGAGTTCTCACACCCTATGGGCACCGGTAGGCGGGCTGACGAACTTGTAAACAAAGACAACTGGCTCTCGATTGAACTGGAGAGTATAAACCAAGCTCTATGGGAAGTGGCCTGCAACAAGAACTGAACGCGCAGCCGCGAGCACCGACCGCCCTACGGCGTTAGTGTGGAAGGTACTCGAACGCAACCGCTTCTGCACGAAGCCACACTTCTACGACATCATCACCGAGTTGCCCCGCAAGAACCCGTGCCGGGCCTCCCGGAGACCGCCTTCCTGCGCCGTACCTCCTCACCGACACTGAGAACAAGATCCTTAGATGACACCCCAGTACTGTAAGCACAGACTGACCGCGCATCTCATGAACGGCTGGGTGGCATCATTGAAATTGAACAGCGTGCGGCGAAGCGACTGACCCTCTGGGAGATATGAATCCCCACCACTGCCGGTGTCTCGGACGCAGTGATATGCCCGTACTAGGGTATTTACTTGTTTAAATTTAATGCGTTCCGTATAGGGTTACAATGCAACTCCCCGCGCACCTCACTTCAACCGGGAGGTCATATACCATGCTACCCGTAGAAGAGGCGATTGCTGAAAAGCTGCGGAAGGACGGTCCATGCTGCACGGTTCTTCCCAAATTCAGTTGGGGACAAATATTCTTCGCCGTTGATTGCATGTCACGGGACGGGCGGGTGTGCCTTCGCCAAGTCGTTTACTCGAGCTATGAGATGTCCCTCGGCTCGCTTGCCTTATCACGTTCAGCGTCGAGTCAGATGGTGCAGACCATTAGGAACGTGATGCCAACACCTCAAGGGGATGCTCAAGTGAAATGGCAACCGCGAGCGGGCGGTGGAAGCGCTCTATAACGGGGATGATGTGGAAGGGTGGAGAGGTAGGCCGGACATCAAGGGTGTTGTAGCGGGGCGTTGCATGAGAGACCGCTAGGAAAGCCCTGTGCAGGCACACAGCCTCCGTGGGCATGCAGTGCGACCCTGGTGGAATCTAGAGTAAAGGGCTCGATTCCGAAAGGCATCGGGCCCTTTTTCTGGCATCTTCGTGAGTGGCTGCACCCTTGCTGGAGCTACGGTTAAAGTAAGTCACGGTGCCTGTGGGCCAGCGTATATCGAACGCGAGGTGTGTACGTTAAAAGCTACGGCGGGACTATTGGCTTGCGGCGACAGCGTGCTATCCCTTAATGAGGCGATTGTTGAAAAGCGGCAGAAAATCGATCCATGCCGCCTGGCCGACGTGGTCACGCACCTTCCCAACTATCCCGATCCTCTCCCGATGTGAATTCAGCGTGTCTGTGATGCATGCGAAGTCCTTCTTCTTGCACAGAACAATT
>JBBRRN010000114.1:0-9257 GCA_038200685.1 Nitrospirales bacterium | reverse complement strand
GGTTTACTGATGTGGTGAAAGAGTTTGCCGGCCAGCATGTGTTGAAGGCGAATCCGAAGATTGTGGAGTTCCTGCAGGCCAACGGACGTTTGCTCGGCCATGGGTCGTTGAACCATTCCTATCCGCACTGTTGGCGTTGCAAGAATCCCGTCATCTTCCGCGCCACCGAACAGTGGTTTGTGTCGATGGAAACAAACGATCTTCGGAAAGAGGCGTTGGCGGAGATCGATCGGGTCCGGTGGATTCCCGCCTATGGCCGTGATCGGATTAACGGGATGATCGAGAACAGGCCCGATTGGTGTTTGTCGCGTCAGCGGGTCTGGGGCGTGCCGATTCCCGGTTTCACCTGCATGGGCTGCCGTTTTGTCCTGGCCGATCCGACCGTGATCGAGCACCTTGCAACATTGATGGAGTCCAAAGGGGCCGATGTATGGTTTGAGCAATCGGCTGCCGATCTGCTGCCCAAGGGCACGACTTGTCCGAAGTGCGGCGGGACGGATTTCGAGAAGGAACGGGATATTCTCGATGTATGGTTCGAGTCGGGTGTCAGTTACGCCTCGGTCTTGAAACCACGGAAGTGGTGGCCTGCCGATCTCTATCTTGAAGGGTCAGATCAGCATCGAGGCTGGTTCCACAGTGCCTTACTGGCCGGCGTCGTCACCGATCATCGTGCGCCGTACAAGGCAGTTCTGACCCACGGGTTTGTTCTCGATGGGCAGGGCAAGAAAATGTCGAAGTCGGCTGGGAACGTTGTCGCGCCGCAGGACGTGATTAACCAATCGGGCGCGGAAATCCTGCGTCTGTGGGTTTCGGCTCAGGATTATCGTGATGATCTTCGGATTTCTCCTGAAATCCTGACCCACCTCATCGAGGCCTATCGAAAGATTCGGAATACCTGTCGCTTTTTACTGAGTAATCTGTACGACTTCGACCCGGACAAAGACCGAGTTCCGTATGAGCAGTTACCTGAATTGGATCGTTGGGCACTGCATCGGCTCAGCGAGCTGATTCCACGGGTCAAGAAGTCCTATGATGATTTCGAATTTCACACGATTTTCCATGCGATCAACAACTTCTGCTCAGTGGATCTGAGCTCCGTCTACCTCGATATTCTGAAGGATCGTCTTTATACGTTCCGGGCCGATTCGCCCTTGCGCCGTGGATCTCAGACGGTGCTGTTCGAGATTCTCATTGCCATGACGAAGCTGATGGCACCGGTGTTGAGCTTTACGGCCGAAGAGATCTGGCGGACCATGGCCACGCAACCGGTAGGGCAGCTTGGAGTGAGCAGCGTCCATCTGAGCACGTTTCCAGAGGTTCAGCCCCAATGGCAGGATGCCAAGCTGTCTGAGCGATGGGAACAATTATTAGAGGTAAGAGTAGTGGTGCAAGCCGCCTTGGAGGATCAGCGTCGCGACAAAGTTATAGGTTCTTCGCTTGAGGCAGATGTGCTGATACGTGCAAATCCCGAGAGGTATGAGCTTCTTGGGCGATACGTAAAGGACTTACCCGCCGTTTTTATTGTGTCACGGGTTGAGCTGAGTAAAGTTCATGATCGTCCACATAAACCTGATTTTGAGGCCATAGTCTCTAAAGCTAAAAGTAAAAAGTGTGAACGTTGCTGGAATTATCGGGAGGCGGTCGGGCAAGACGTCACGCATCCGACCCTCTGCGATCGTTGTGTGGAGGCGGTGCAGTGATGAGCGGGCCTGTACGCTATCTGTTCCTGGCGTTGCTCGCAGGCGCAATCGTGGGGATCGATCAGGCGACGAAACTGTCTATTGTGCAGTCGATGCGGCTGAATGAATCCATTCCGATTGTTCCCAATCTCTTCAGCTTGACCTATATCCGAAATCCCGGTGCCGCCTTTGGGTTGCTGGCCGGCAGCAGCGATGCCTTTCGCATGGTGTTCTTCGGCGTGACGTCGCTATTTGCGCTGGCATTATTGGGGACGATTCTCTTCCGGTTGCCGAAGAAAGATTGGATGGGGCAGCTTAGTATAGCTGGAATTCTTGGAGGGGCGGTCGGGAATTTGATCGATCGATTACGATATGGCGAGGTGATCGACTTTCTCGATGTCTATGTGGACTCCTACCATTGGCCGGCCTTCAATGTCGCCGACTCGGCGATCAGTGTGGGAGTTGTCTTTTTGATCATCCATTTCGCCTTTGAAAAGAAAGATGTGCCCCTCTTGCCTCACGAGTCCCCGCCAGCTTCTTAGCAGGACGCTGAAAAAGCCCGCCAGTGTCGTTCTCGGCTCATCGAAACTCTCAACGGGAACCCGGCCGCCTCACCGACTCGGCGGTGCGCACAGACGTGGTGCTCCTTATTCGTCGCGCCGTGCGCCCCTGATCGTACGCTTCAGGATTTTCACTCGCTGCGGCCTTGCCTGGGACAAGGCGCGTCTTGGCGCGCCAGGGTTGGGCGGGTGAGAAGGCCGCCTTTTTGAGCATCCTGCGGATCGTGTTTTGTTGCCCAGGACAGCAAGCCAGTAGATTCCCAGCGAGCCGACATCACTTTCCCTTAGCCTGCTAGGTTGAGAGGGTGATGATAAACCCACCCTGCTCTCGGAATTGTCGCTGTTGCTCTGGGGAGAACATCACGAGTGGTTCGGTATGACAAAATTGACATTCTTTCACGGTCACTGGTACGTCACCCTCTCCAATGCTGGCCAGATGTTGCTTGGCGAGCGTCAGCGCTGTGGCCTCATCAGTCGTCATCACATCGAAATGGAGCAGCCGCTTCGTCCCCTTCACCCATGTGTCGAAAACATGCACCGTGTCTGATTGGGCATGAGCCATTGTGAGATATCCTCCTTTGTCGTGCGCCTGAAAGACAGCAGTACAGTCACGCTGTTGAATTTTCCGGTCATCGGACTCACACGAAACCGATTATTGGAAAAATGCAGGCCTAGAATAACTGAAATCTTCGGCACCTGTCCAATGATCCGGTGGCGTTGTGCCGGCAGTGCGGGGGTAACATTATGTTCTGAATGGTTGGGCAATAGGCAAGCTTGGCAGGGTGCTCAAAAGGCCACGGTTCTCACCCACCCAGCTCCGGCGACTGCTTCACCCTCCCGCCCTGAGTCTGCCAAGACAGGCTCTTAGCCCAGGGACGCGCCTTGTCCCAGGCAAGGCCGCAGCGGTTTTTCACACTATCTCTAAAGGGTGGCCTGGTCGATCCTCGATTGCCCGCGTCGAACGAGCACCTTCCGCGCGTGCGCGTTCCGCGAGCAGGGGGACGACCAGGCTACCCGTTCCTTCCTTTTTCAGCTCCTGCTAGGAGCCTGTCTGACATGCCTTCGCGACGAGGCGAAGGAGGTGCGGCTAGATGCGAGGCCGCAGGCTCGGAAAAACTGGAGGCGTATTCGCTGGATTACGTTGAGGATTTTTCAGGGCCGAGCACGACGCAGATAGTTGCAGATCATTCGCCGCAGTAGAACGGTCATGTCGGACAGGCTCCTAGAAGCCGAAGATATAGAAGACGGCGATGCCCATGAGGATTCGGTAGTAGGCAAACGGTCGGAGTGTATGGCGTTTCACAAACGAGAGAAAGGCCGCAATCACAATCCAGGCGACAACGAACGATACGACCATCCCGATCCCGAGCGCAAAGTAATCCTCTTGTCGAAACACGTCTCGAGATTTCCACATTTGATAGCATGTCGCCACGATCAGGGTGGGGAGGGCGAGAAAAAAAGAGTACTCCGTCGCAACTTTACGGTCCAATCCTACCAAGAGCCCTCCAATGATGGTCGAACCTGATCGTGACATGCCTGGGAGTAGTGAGGCGCATTGGGCTAGGCCGATCCAGAATGCGGATGCCAGGCTGACCTGTTCCAGTTGGTGGATCCGCGCGTGGTCGCGGCGCGCTTCGACCGCGAGAATAATGAAACCCCCGATAATTGAGGAGGCGCCCACCGTCTGAGGTGTGAAGAGATGGTTCTTGATCCAATTATGGGTGAGGAACCCGATTGCGGCGGCTGGTAAGAAGGCAAGTCCGAGTCCGAAGAAGAACCAGAGATTTTTGTGAGTCGCCCAGGAGGCTATCAGAATTTTCGACCATGGAGTCGCTCCACGTGTTCGGATCATCGTGGAGACGTCCTGCTGCTCCCGGCCAGCTTGTCCAATCATGGACACGAGCTTGTGCCGCTCGTAGGCGATGACGGCCAGGATGGCGCCAAGTTGGATCGAAATTTCCGCGCTGGCAGCGAGGTCCCCTTCGAACCCTAGAACGTGGCCGACGAGAATGAGGTGACCGGTCGACGAGACGGGTAGAAACTCTGTCAGTCCCTCCACGATGCCCAAGATCGTGGCGAGACCAGGACCCCACTCATTCATGCGATGTCTTTCTGAGATTAGGTTGCCCGCCCAGACGGCGAGTCTCAGGCATATTCACAAAGTGACGGCAGCCCGTCAAGCACGTAGAGGAATCTTCGCAGCCCTTCACGATGATCTGTGGGAGTAGAGGACCTCAAATCTGTTGACAAAATGGAAAGCTTGACATACACCAAACACGGAGCGTAGAGGTGTTGTCCTGTACTCTCATCCTTGTCAGGTCTGTTGGATGAAAGAACTGGGGGCGACATCGATTGCAGGTACCACGCACAGTGGAGGGGAGGCACGCATGAAATTTGGATGGATGGCGGCGATCGTGATGATCGGCGCAGTCTCAATGGTCGGCTGTGTCAGTCAATCGAAGTACGAAGAGGCGATGGGCGACGTCGATTCGGCCAAGTCCGAGTTGTCCCAGGCTCGCACACAAAAGAATGCGTTGGAGCAACAAGTCAGGACGCTCAAGGATCTCAATGTGAAATTCGGGAGCGAAGCCCAGCTCGCCAGAGATGAGCTTGAACGTATTCAACATGGTCGTGACAAGGAACGCGGCGGTGTCGAGGATCGGGCCAAGGAACTCGAAGCGCATACAAGGCAGCTCTCTGCTCAGAATCGGGCTCTGCGTCATGAGTACGAGGATGTGAAGCGGCATAACGACACCCTGAAATCCCTGGTGGCTCGCTATCAAAAAGAGTTGAAAGATCAGTCACGTGCTGGGATAGGGGTTCCGCCACCGTCTGTGTCGTCCGTGAGTCCCGGTCCATCAGGGACGTCCGCTCCCTCAGCGATGAAGGACTCTCAACCCCTGTCTTCTTCCATGAACATGAATAAGGCATCTGCCGGTGATATGGTGCTCGTGCTTGGTCTCTCCAAAGATGTGGCGGATCGTATTGTGACGAATCGTCCGTATCGGGTGAAGGGTGAGTTGGTTGCCAAGAATGTATTGCCCAAGGAAACGTTTGATTTGATCAAGGAGCGTATCAGCGTCAGTCCCTAATTGGAGCCATAGCCCGGTATGCCTGACAGGCCGTCCGCCGATCGGCGGACGGCCTGTTTGTTTTTCCGGAGCCGTGAGTAACAGCTTCCCTGTTCAGCCCTTCGGTAACGCGTATCCATGAAGGGGCTGGTGCCCTTCACCTGTCACTGGGGTTGCCGTCTTTCCTCACATCTGCACGTTTTATAACGAGCCTTCATTAATCATGTGAGCTGGAGGTCCTGTCAGCCAGGTGATTCCCTCTTGCCGTGTTGATACAATGGACGTGGTGTCGGTGGAGGAAGTAGGGGAATGATTCGATGCGCCGAGCCATTTTGATCATCAGTATCCTGGCGGTGGGACTGGCCATTGGAGGCTATGTGTTCTTCAATGGAGAGCGTAAAGCCCCGGTTCGCTATCGGAGCGCCGCGGTCGAGCGAGGCCCCGTGATTTCGCTCGTAACGGCCACCGGAACGATCAATCCTGTCGTGTCGGTTCAGGTTGGAACGCAGGTGTCCGGCATGATCAAGAGCCTGCATGCCGATTTCAATTCGGTGGTCAAAGCCGGCGATATTGTGGCTGTCATCGATCCGGAGCCCCTCAGAGCGCGTCGAGATCAAGCGGCCAGCAACCTTGATATGTCGAAAGCGAATACCTCACGCGCCCGAACCGATTTGGCGCAACGCAAACGCGAACTCGATCGGGTGAAATCGTTGGTGGCGCAACAGTTCGTCTCTCAGAACGACGTCGACGTGGCCGTGACGAATTTCCAGGCTGCTGAGGCACAGATGAACGTCTCAGCGGCGCAAGTCAAACAGGCCGAGGCGGCGTTGAATGCTGTGGAGTTGGAGCTAAAGTACACCGTGATTCGCTCGCCGGTGAATGGGATTGTGGTTGCCAGAAACGTGGAGGTTGGTCAAACAATCGCGGCGAGTTTTGCCACACCGAACCTCTTCTTGATCGCTCTCGATCTGACGAAGATGCAGGTCGATACCAACGTCAGCGAGTCGGATATCGGGGGGATTGTCGAGGGGAAAGAGGCCACCTTCACGGTTGACGCGTACCCAGGGTATCAATTTTCCGGCACGATCCGCCAGGTTCGTCTTGCTCCGATCAATGTGCAAAATGTGGTGACCTATAACGTGGTGGTCAACGTCGATAATCAGGATTTCCGCCTGAAGCCAGGGATGACCGCGAACGTTTCCATCGTGGTGGCCCAAAGAGATGCTGTGCTCAAAGTGCCGAATGCGGCATTGCGATTCACCCCTCCGACGTCGGGCCAGGTCGATCACGCCAAGCCTGGTGGTAAACCCACCAAAGAAAAAGGCGCAGAGCCATCGGCAGGAGCCGGCAGAGGGACTCAGGCGCCAAGCCGCACAGTCTGGAAGCAAGGATCCACCGGGGAGCTCGAGCCGATTCATGTTCAAATGGGTATTTCTGATGGTGTGGTGACGGAGATCTTGTCGGAGGAGCTGGCTGAAGGCGCCCTGGTCGTTGTGGGGATCGACCGGCCCAAAGGGGAGCGTGGCGGAAGCGATCTGCCTCCAGGGTTTGGGAGCGGTGGGCAGCGGGGCTCCTCACGCAACCGGGGAATGTAGTATGCGTGAAACGTGTATCCGAGGGATGTTCAATGCTCGATTACAATGCTCAATTGAATGTTTAACATTGAACATTGAGCATGACGGATGTTCAGAATACACGCTTCACGAGATACAACGATGAGCGCGCTCATCCAGTGCGAAGATGTCTGGAAAATCTATCGGGTCGGCGACATGGAAGTCCACGCCTTGCGCGGGTTTAGCCTCACGATTGAACAGGGTGAGTTCGTTGCCATCATGGGCTCTTCCGGTTCCGGCAAGTCCACCCTGATGAATATTCTCGGCTGTCTCGATCAACCGACAAAGGGGCGCTATCGATTAAACGGGGTAGAGGCGAGCAACCTGAAACCCGATCAGTTGGCTGGGATCCGAAATGAGCAGATCGGCTTTGTCTTTCAGAGCTTCAATCTCATTCCCAGGACCAGTGCGCTCGAAAATGCGCAGCTTCCGTTGTTCTATCGGGGGCTCTCGCTCAAAGAGCAGCGGGCACAGGCGGCTGCAGCGTTAGGACGGGTGGGGCTGCAGGGTCGAGAGCACCATTACCCTACCCAGTTGTCCGGAGGGCAGCAACAGCGTGTGGCGATCGCACGGGCGCTGGTGACCGCGCCTTCGTTGCTCCTTGCCGATGAGCCGACCGGTAACCTCGATACCCAGTCGAGCCAGGAAATCATGAGAATTCTGGAAACGCTGAACCGCGACGAAGGGATTACGATCATCTTGGTGACGCACGAGGTGGATATTGCCGCCTATGCTGCACGAGAGATTGTGATCAAAGACGGGCAGGTGTTAAGCGACCATCTGACCAAAGCGCGGTCGACGCCCAATCCAGTTGAGGTTTAGGAGTCTGTCCGACATGACCGTTCTACTGCGGCGAACGATCTGCGACATCTGCGTCGTGCTTGGCTCGAAAAAATCCTCAACGTATTCCAGCGAATACGCCTCCAGTTTTTCCGAGCCTGCGGTCTCGCATCTGCCCGCACCTCCTTCGCCTCTTGACGAAGGCCATGTCGGACAGGCTCCTAGCCCGCATGACACATGAACGCGTCTGCTGCCATCGCCGATCCGTTGCTCCTACGCGTCGTTCGTGACGGGTAACGCGTAGGGCGAAAGAGTGTATCTGTATCATTGCATGCGAAAGACGAGATGCGCTTCACGAGGAACGCGCGTTCAGGCGAGTTTGCGACGACCTGTCATAGATCACTGAGGGCTTCTAGATGTCGGCGTTTGTGTGGCTCACCATTCTAACTGCATTGCGGATCTTGGCTCGGAATCGGATGCGTGCCGGTCTGACGATGCTTGGGATTGTTATCGGTGTGGCGGCGGTCATTGCGATGGTGAGTATTGGTGAGGGCGCCAAGCGGGCTGTGCAAGCGCAGATTGCGACAATGGGCACAAACGTTATTATCATCTTCCCCGGAGTGACCTCGGCAAGCGGCGTACGAGGAAGTCAGGGGAGTGCCGTGACGCTGACGGTGTCCGACGCCTTAGAATTAAAAAAGCGCATTCCCTTGCTGTCCGATACCGGATGGGCCAAGCGCGATGTCATGCAAATTGTCTATGGGAACCGAAACTGGAACGGGACGGTGAATGGTGTCTCACCGAGCTACCTCACCATTCGGGACTGGTCCTTTACGAGTGGCGATCCCTTCACGCAGACGGACGTGGAAAGCGCTGCCCGAGTCGCGCTCATCGGTCAAACGATCGTCGGGAATTTGTTTGAACCGGGCGAAGAGCCGGTGGGGGCAGTGATTCGAATCAAGAACGTTCCGTTTCGTGTCATTGGGGTGCTTGCGCCGAAAGGCCAATCTGCGCAAGGGTCTGATCAAGATGACGTGATTTTCATTCCCTTCAGCACCGCGGAACGAAAAGTATTCGGCACATCATTTATCGGGTCGGTCGGAGCGATGTTCGGCTCGACCGATCAGGTCGAGGATTTGCCGATTGCTGCGGAGCAGATTCGAGAGGTATTGCGGGCGCGCCACAGGCTTCAGGCGGAGCAGGAAGACGATTTCACAATCAGGACGCAGGTCGATATTGGAAAGGTTCAAGAAGGGACGAGTGAGACCTTGACGATGATGTTGTTTGCCATCGCCTCCGTGTCCCTCTTGGTCGGCGGGATCGGCATCATGAATATCTTGCTTGTGTCCGTGACGGAACGGACGAGAGAGATCGGTGTCCGTATGGCGGTGGGGGCCAAACGTCGGCACATCGTGATGCAATTCCTGATCGAGGCCATGACGTTGAGCCTGGTGGGAGGCGTCTTGGGTATCGTCCTGGGGGTGACCGGAGCGAAGTTGACGACGCTGATTGCCGGCTGGCCAACCATCATCTCCGGTAATGTCATCCTCCTCG
>JBBRRN010000113.1:0-9264 GCA_038200685.1 Nitrospirales bacterium | reverse complement strand
GTCAATCATCGACGGGTAACAGGCTTTTTCCCTTTCAAGCTCGGGCGATGCGGCGTGTTTTTGAGAGGGCCGTAAAGAAAGCTGGTCTTCAGCCATTCCGGTTTCATGATCTACGACACACCTTTGCATCCCGCCTGGCAATGCAAGGAGAGAATGATCGAACCATCATGGCACTCGGGGGATGGAAGTCTCCGGCCATGCTGAGTCGCTATGCCCATCTCTCGCCAGCCCATCTTTGGAAGGCAGTGGAGGGCTTAGCAAAACAATTAACCGGGAGTAAAACCGGGAGTGAAGTTATTCGCCCCCGGCAAGAACTTCACGAAGGTATTGAAAAATAATGGTGAGCCGGCTGGGACTCGAACCCAGGACCCTCGCCTTAAAAGGGCGATGCTCTACCAACTGAGCTACCGGCTCACCGAGTGAAGAGCGCGAATTCTACCACTGACGCTTGGCCCATGCCTAGCCTGCATATCTTGGATTAGCCCGGTCTGTCTCGTCTGTTTGGTTGAACGAAACTAACCAGATGAACCAGACAGACGAGATGGACCAGACAGACAGATCGAATAGACCAAATGAATAAGACTGGCTAGCGAACGTTAAGAGCATCTTGCCAAAAATAAATTCAACGCTTGCCACGCCCGCGTGAGACCTTCAGCGGGTTGCGAAGAATAATGGTTTCACTGCGCTTCGAGCCGGTTGAGATCATGTCGATAGGACACTCGGAAATCTCTTCGAGATACTGGAGGTAGCGCTTGGCTTCCGCGGGAAGCTGTTTATAGGTGGTGGCACCAGTGGTAGAGCCAGCCCAGCCCTTGAACGTTTTGTATACCGGCTTACAGTCGGTCAGCGCCTGAAGATCGGCCGGCATGTCCCGATAGAGCGTCCCCTCATACCGATAGCCGGTACAGACTTTGAGTTCCTTGCAACCGTCGAGCACATCCAGTTTCGTCACAGCCAGCGATGTGAGTCCGTTCACTTTGGTGGCGTAACGCACAAGGACGCCGTCGAACCAGCCGCAGCGGCGCGCACGTCCCGTCGTCGATCCGAATTCTTTCCCTCGTGACTGGAGACCTTCTCCCACCGAATCGGTCAATTCCGTGGGGAATGGCCCGCTGCCGACACGGGTGGTGTAGGCTTTGGCGACACCCAGCACCGCGTCGATTTTTGTTGGTCCCACGCCTGTTCCGGTTGAGGCGCCGCCGGCCGTGGAGCTGGAAGAAGTAACGTAGGGATAGGTACCGAAGTCCACATCCAAATGTGTCCCCTGTGCACCTTCAAATAGCACGGTTTTCCGACTCTCGATTATCTTATTCACCAGCGTAACGGTATCGACGATATGGCTCTTCAGGCGGTCGGCATAACCCATATATTGCCGAAATACCTTTTCAACATCGAAACGTTCCAGCTTATACAGTTGCTCAAGAAACCAATTGATCTCAACCACGTTCTCTTCAAGTTTGGTTCGAAACGCCTTCGGGTTCAGCAGATCCCCCATTCGGATACCGACTCGCGACATCTTATCGGCATAGGAGGGGCCAATCCCTCGCCCCGTCGTACCGATCCGGCGAGAGCCTTTCGACTGTTCAGAGGCTTTATCGATGGCCTTGTGATACGGCAGGATGAGATGGGCACGCTGGCTCACGACAAAATTCTTTCCGATCTTCACCCCTTGAGTTTGGAGATGGTCCAGCTCCTCGATCAACGAGGCCGGGTCTACAACGACTCCGTTCCCGATCACACAGAGCGTCCCTCGGTAGAGGATGCCTGAGGGAATGAGGTGAAACACGAAGGTACCCCGTTCATTAATCACGGTGTGCCCCGCGTTGGACCCTCCCTGGTAACGAACCACCGCATCGACGTCACGGGCCAAGATATCCACGATCTTGCCCTTACCCTCATCGCCCCACTGCGCCCCAATCACCACGAGATTTCCCATCGCCTGCCATGCTCCCAAAAAAAGAGCCCTGGCTGGACCGAGAGCCAGAGCCGAGGGGCCATGGTAGGAGCGCCTCCGTATTTTGTCAAGAACCGTGACGGTCAAATCGTTCTGAATTTTTCTCATCCCAGATTGCAATCCATGCGGGCATCGCATGTCCCTCAGAGGGAATGCTCGCCCCTGCTGATCCCATAAGTCCTCCAGCCTCACCGTTTATCGGTGCGATATATGATCCCGAAAGAAGGTCTATGGGCACATCCTCATTGCGTCCAAAGTACTGCATCAGGTACCGTAACGCCCATGTCTATGCGGGTCGTATCGGGCATGTCGATCCTCGTGCTGGTAACTGGGCTCGCCCTGCTAGCCGCCTGCAACCATCTACAGACACCTCGTTTTATATATCCCACCGAGCAGGGGCCGGTCATCCCGCTATCGGTCAAGCTGGTCTTCGATGAGCCCGTCCGTTCAGCCACCGTGGAGCAAATGATCTGCGCCGACGTGCAGTGGAAAGGTCGTCTGGGCGACGCGATTGTCCAATCCTTCATCGAAACTGGACGCGCCCGATTGACTCAATTGACGATCGGAGACCCGTCGGGTACGGCACAGCCGGCCACAGTCTCCGCATCCGAATACACGGCCTTCATCACGTTGGTGAGCGCCTCCTTCACGCCCACGTCACGCAGTGGGTCAGACGACATCTACCTCGCTCAGTTCGATGTCCGCCTCACCGCAATCTTCCAAGATACCCAAGGACGCCGATTCCCGGAAGCACCGATGGTCTATTCGAATCGAGTGGCGTTGTGGGCGCCCCAAATCGGCGGCAGCAACAACCAATGCGCGACTGGGCAGTTGGACGCCGCCGTGCGAACAGCAGCCGATCATCTCGCCAACCAGTTCATGGGATTCCTGAAGCAGTTGAAGGAGAAGACTCAAGGGGGCAGCACCGTGCGCCAGCAAATTCCTGATACCGGCCCAAGCCTGCTGGCTCTCAAGACAACCTTGCTGGATGCCAACAACAATCTTGTGCTGGAGGGCGGTGAAAAAATCGGTGTGAGGATCGACGTAACGAATACTGGCAAGACCGTGCTGGACACAACGGTTATTACCCTCTCAGGAACACCTGCTCTCATCGACTCCTTGGCGGGTGCGCTGTCGCGACCTGTTCAGATCGTGACTCTCCAGCCAGGGGAAACGAAGAGCACCATCCTGTGGGGAGCCTTACAGCCAGGCCTCGAAGAATCGCGAGGTGAGCTCACCGTGACTGCCACACCATCTGGAGCAACCAGCAGCACACCGACAACACAAACTCTTATCGCAGCCATGGCCGCGCGCGGCGCGCCGGTGGCCTCCACACCATCGTCCGCCAGACAGCCGGCCTCGACCACCACGGGAAGCGGCCACAATCCAGACCGGTATGCCGTCATCGTAGGACTGGGCCAGTACCGAACCCCCTGGCCTGGCTGGCAGGAAGGACTCCCGTTCGACATCAAGGAAACCGTTTCCCTGTTTGCCAATTCCCTCAATGTACCCGAAGGACAGACCTTACTGCTCCAAGACGAGCTGGCGACCCAGAGCGACATCGAAGAAGCCCTCACCCTCTGGCTTCCCAAGCGGGTTATGAAAGACTCGGTCGTCTTCTTCTACTTCGCCGGTCACGCACGTGCCGACTCCAAAACCGGTGAACTATTTCTGCTGCCCTACGACAGCACTCCACAATCGTCTCCGTTCCGGTTGATCTCCCTCCGATTTCTCCAACACCGCCTGCTGAAGTTGGGCGCCAAACTCGCAGTCGCCATCATCGAAGCACCAGTGGCCACGAGCGCGGCAGCGAAGAACAGCACAGGCCGACACGCCACTCCCAACTGGATCGGCGATCTTGACGGAACGACCAATGTTGGGGATGGAACGATCATTCAAGTTTCTAGGCGCAGTCCGTTGTCGCAGGTCCGCCAGAGTCTTCTCAGCGGATTAACCGGTAAGGCAGACCGCGACAACGACGGAACTGTCACCCTCGGTGAATGGCTCCGCTCACTCAGGTCCATCGCCGTCACGGTTCCGACGCTCCCTCCTGACCTCGCAGTCCAATCCACTCCTCTAAGTCGCGTGAGCCAGCCGTAACGCGCCCCTCCTACTTATTTATGGGGGAGGGGCAGGGAGGGCGATTTAGAAGTTCACATGCAACTGCGTGTAGGTCCAGATCGAGTTCACCGCTGAGGCCCCGTTTCCAGCGGCATTCCCCGCGGCCAACTGGTCAAGCATCTGGCCGGCGATCAGATAGGACACGCCGGTCTGCCACGCGACCTTGTTGCCCTTGAAGAACAGGGTATAGACCCCATCGATTTCCTTGTACAACGAATTACTGGTCGCAATATTGGCAGCGGTTGCAGTAGTCGGGGCGGAGAAGCAGCCCTGGCTAGCGGTATACCAACAATCACCGTTGTTGGCCTTGCGGAAGATCCAGAACCGGAAATCCAGCTGTTGCTCGATACTCGGCTTCATCTGCAAGCTGGTACTGTAGCCGACCATGTTCCGCCAGGCCATCCGGTCGGCATAACCCATCAGAATATGGTTCGTCGGATAGAGATTCTCGAAGGTATTGGCAGTGCCGCCGCAACCGGCCCCCGTTTGCCCATTACAGCTATTCGCGCTGCCGTCGCCGGACGCATAGTTGAACTCCACGCCGACGCGCGGCGTCCAAGGTAATTGCTCCAATGTCAACCCGCCCTCAATGGCCATGGCGTGGGCATTGATGTGGAGCCGATTCGGGCTCTGCCCAAGGGCCATCGATCCCGTCTGCCAATAGGACTCAGCCGTTCCATCGAACATGCCCTGGCGGTAGGCGACACGCCCCCCCAAGGTATGACGCTGTTGCCCAGGGGCATGCGCTGCCGTCCCATAATAGGTGGTGGCGACAGCCGGCGTTGTCACCGATACATTATTGTCGAGAAATACCCAGAGAGGTTCGAGCGACAGGCCCTCCATGGGCTTGATGACCATCCGGGCAAAGAAGAGATTTGCATTGTTACTCCCGGTAGTGCCGCCTGCAACTGTGCCGGGGTTAACAGTCCCAGAACCCCCTGCACAACCAGTCGTGCCTGTTCCGCAGGATGAGTTAGCGGCGTTGGCTTGTGCGTCAGCTAAACGTAACCAGCCGCCCCAGACTTCGTACGTTTTCTGGGAGTATTGAAATGTGACACCGTCAAAGGAGAATCCGATATTGTTCCAATCGAAGTTGCCGAACAAGCGCTGGTTCCCCATCACGATGAGTTGCCGGCCTGCCTTCAAGCTGAGGCCATCGATCCCAAGATTGCGGATCAGAATGTAGGCCTGCCGGACGCCGACGCTCGTGAGTGTTTGGGGATCATTCGCAGCATTAGGCGCGTTGTTCGCCCCCCAGTTCTTCGCATATTGCATCTGGAAGAAGGTATCGACGTCAGGCGATATCGCATAATTGAGCCCGAGCCGTGCCCACTGTTGGACAAATTGAGCAGCGTCTCCCTGCGAACCCGCACCTGTCGCACGTCCTACATTACTTGTGTTCGCCAGCCCAAAGTTCGAATTGTTGCGGTATTCCGGCCTAATCCGTGCGTCGCCGGAAATCGTCACTCTAGAAACAGCAAATAAGGGACTCTTGGGTGGATCGAAGTTCCAATACCGTACGAGATCCGGCATTCCGCGTGTGACCGTTGGCTCCGTGCCTGGATGATCCTTCACTTCTTCCGCCATTGGC
Source organism: Nitrospirales bacterium (assembly GCA_038200685.1). GTDB lineage: Bacteria > Nitrospirota > Nitrospiria > Nitrospirales > Nitrospiraceae > Palsa-1315. The sequence goes on along the minus strand of JBBRRN010000113.1, from coordinate 3,598 downwards.
GGATCCGCCAACGCATGGGTCACGGGCAGTGCTGCAAGCAGTGCCGCGGCCAACACCCTCACGAGAATCATCTTTCCTCGCCCCATAATGCTATGCTCCTCCTGTGCAGTGCGCCGTCGTCACAGGCGACAACCATCCGGATGTTTCTCAAAGAACGCCTCAATAATCGACATAGACTTTTCGGACTGGGAACTCAAAACCGACTGTAATGGTCTCTTGTGGCTTCACCTCAACTTCCTGTTCTCGGATATGCGACCTATCATAAAATGGTCGTCCGGCCTCTTCCCGTATGACTTTGTAGCCTTCGTGCCAGGCGACCAGGGTGTACTTGCCTGGGGGAACCCCGCGAATCTCAAACTTTCCGTTCGCGTCCGTGACCGCAAAATACGGATGATCAAATCCAGCCCAATAGGCATTCATGTTGTTATGGACATCACACTGAAGCCGCATCACTCCCTTCTCGTTCCTGAGGGGTGTCCGCAGAAACTTGTGTTCAATTTGCTGACTGGGATCCGGCATGGGGACGTTCAAGAGCGAGGCATTCTTAGCGTTGAAAAAGTGTGGGTTGTGAAAAAACGAATCGTGGTTGACCATCGCCATCGTTTGGCTTCGGACAAATGGGAAAATATGCTCCGTGAATTGGCAATTCGTCATATCGAGCCGGTATTTGTCCGCCGGCGCTTTCCCCTTCGCGACCTGTTCAAGATAGACCAGCACATATGACACACCATTGTTTTTCGAATTGACCAGCAATGCCTGAGATTTGGCCTCCTCGCCACATACGCCCGTATCTGCCTCTATCTCGATTGGCTGCAGCTCCGGGAGCTCGCCGTTCCATCTCGCCAACCCGGTAATGGTGCCTCCGTCCGTGACATCGATCACCTGGTACGGTTCGGCAAAAACGAGCCCTGCTGCAGCCTCTATGAGCCCCATCACCAGCAACGGCACCGTCCAAGATGTGAGAGTCTTTGCACGACTCATACGTAAACCTCCTTGTGGAATAGCCGGATTTTATGATCGGTGCTCTCAGCAACACCCAATAGTTGCTGGGAGCTTTACAGCTCAGCTCCCTATAGTTTCTCCGGTGGGGTCGTCTTGACCTTGACCGAGAAGCGGGCATGCGCCGCCAAATCCACCGGTCGGTGTCACCTTGGCGCTCGCCGGATCTGTTCCAAGGAAGTTGCTCTCGTTCCAATTCGTCAAAGGCCGAACCGATCGAAGGACGAACCCGCCGCCGCAATTTGGGCAGGCAATACCCAAAACGTGTTCGACGCAGGAGGCGCAGAAGGTGCACCCATAGGAGACAGACACGTGCCTCAAGCGAATCCAGTGGCAGTGCTTTGTTGCAGTGCTCGCAGGTCGGTCTGAGTTCAAGCATGGCATTCTAGATTTGGAACTATCTATAACGGGCAATCAATGGTTCCCGGAACAATACTCGGCTTAATAGCGAACGCCGCAGATCTAGCCTGGGAGGATAAAACAATTGACTATGCGGCGGTCAGCGGGGAAATGTGGTCAATCTTACCCTTGATGCTCCGCGCAGCCTCCCAAAGATCCACCGCGCGTTGGGCATTTAACCAAAACTCTGGGCTGTTTCCGAACAAACGAGAGAGCCGCAATGCCATTTCTGGACTGACCGCACGCCGCTCTCGCAACAACTCATTGACCGTCTGGCGAGAGACCCTGAGGGCCTTGGCAAACCCGGACACAGATAACGCATATTCCGGCAAGAAGTCTTCTCTCAGCATCACGCCCGGGTGAGCAGGACGAATCGTACGCCCCCGTTTATTTTGGATACTCATCACACGCCTCTCATCGTTATCTCCACATCGAACGCGTCGCTATCCTCGAACCGAAAGCATATTCTCCACTGGTTATTCACGGAAATAGAGTACTGCCCACCCCTGTCTCGTTCCAACCGATGCAGTCGATTGCTAGGAGGGATTCTTACTGATGAGACCGTCAAAGTGTGCGCCTATAACTTCTCTGAAAGTGCATTTCTACAGGCAACACAGGCGATTATTGAGCTCACGCTACGCACTATTTGATGGTCCGCTCAATAAGTCAGTCACATTCGTAGCAAGATCAAGGTACTCCATTTTTCGCATCGCCCGCCCCCGGACCTCCGTAGGGAGCCGCTTCGACTTGCCGGTTTCGTACAGCTCCTTCGTACGCCTGTCGGCAAAAGTCTTAATCACGCATGAAGTGTAATGTGGTGCGTGATACCTGTCAATCCTGGTTCGTACGGAAGAGTAACGGAACTTGTCCCTGATTCCTTCCTGCATGTGAATGCTATCGTCGAAGACGCGGCGCATGGAGATTTGTGCCAATCCATCAAATGTATGACTGTAAGACCTGACGCATCGAACGAGCACCGTTTCACCGTGCACGTTCTGCGAGCAAGAAGGGCACCTTGCCGATCCCTCTCTATCCTGCTGAAGCCGCGCGTTGCGCGAGCACGAGACCAATGTGGGTGCCCTACTCCTCATGCGCGATCTCGGGTCGAGATCTATGAAGTTGCTCCCTTCGCTCCTTCAGACCTCAATCGTCATTTTGCCTTCTCGTCTTCACGCTTTGGCCTGCCACCCGCCCCCCGAACATTGACAAACTTCTGCAACAAGTCGAACCAGAACGGGGCACCGAGGGTCAGGGCCGTGGCCGTGAACATCCAACCCAAGACTTGCATCGGCGTCAGAGTAGTAAGGTTCTTCTTTGCGCACTCCCACGAACCTAGGGACCTGGGTTCGTGTTCGGCGGGCGAAGTCCCAGACGGGCTGTTCCCGCTGCAATTCCATCCGATCGGCAGAGACCGGAGCGTATCCTCGGTCTTGTTGATCACCTCGAACAGTTTGGCCTTATCGACTCCTTTCGGGACATCGGAAAGTGGCTCTTGTGCAACTTGAGTCGCAATGGCAACGATAGATGCTCGACGGTCTTGATCACTCCACAACGTAATAGCGACATTGAAGCTGTCGGCGTTGAACGCGATGGTCACGATCAACCCGACCAGCATCGAGATCCATTTGAGCTGCCGCTTGTACGCACCGCTCAACCGTTCCATCGAGTCGTCGAACCACGTCGCAATGCTCGTCCTCAACTTGTCGACGTCGGTGCCCGCCTCTGTCAGACTTGACAGCAAGACATCTCGAATACGGCTGGCGGGGAGGTTTTCCACAGTGTTCACAATGTCCTGGATCACCGGCAAAGGCTTTGCTGGATCGAGACTTGCGATCAGTGCAAGCGCCACGCTCCTGCTGGACAGATAGCTAGGATGGCTCTCAGGCGCCATAGGAGCAGGCACACTCACCACCAGCCCAGACGGTGCGTCAGGAGAGGTTGCTGACTGGGTAGATAGCTCGGCCGGTGGGTTGCTTATCATCATGTCCCTGACACCACTCGCAACACTGCTCATACCGCCCATTGTCGACTGTGGGCCTGTTGCTGTCGCACGCATACTTGTGACGATCAGTCCGTGCCGATAGAAGGCGTTGCGCAGCGCCTGATTGTCGAGCAGCTGCTCAATCGCCGAGGCGAGCGACTTGGCTCGTAGTTTCAGTTTCGTGGCGATGAATTCATTGATGACCGTGCAGAGCAAGCT
>JBBRRN010000112.1:0-9267 GCA_038200685.1 Nitrospirales bacterium | reverse complement strand
AGGCAACGATCCTGTGAATGTCCATGTGAGGTTTCCGCTCCCGCCTATAGCGGCTAGCTGCTGGCTATAGAATGTACTCACGTTCCCGTTTGGAAGCGATGTCGTTGTGATACTTGGGGGAGGAATAGGCGCGGCACGGTTCACGAGGACGGTATACGTCCGCTGGCTTCCGTTCGGCGCTGTCACGTCGATCGAGATCACTGTACTAGGCCCCCCGGCTGCGTTGAGGGGTACTGGCTGGCTGCCTGGCGTGATGGTGACCGAGGCCCCTGAGTCCTGCGGTTGCGCTGATACCGTGATGCTGTCCACGGTCTCGGCGACGTTGATCGCGTAGTTCGTCGTGCTCGCCGCAAACGGCGGAGCCAGAGAGCCCGGCGACACAGACAAGCTCTTCAGATTGTTATTCCCTCCGGGTGCCGCCCGATTCACCGTCACAAGATAGGGCTTCTGACTCCCGTTCGGCGCTGTCACGACGATTCGGATAGCGGTATTAGCCCCTGCTCCATTCAGTAGTACGAGCAGGTTCGTCGTCGTCTGGTTATTGATACTGACCGAAGCCCCGGCATCCTGCGCTCGAGCCGTCACTGTGACGCTGGTGACGGAAGTCGCCACATCCACGGTATAGTCCGTCGCGCCAGCCGCAAACGGGGGAGCTAAGGGGCCTGGTGACACACTTAAACTCTGAAGATTGTTATTCCCCCCGAGTGCAGTCCGATTCACCGCCACAATATAGGTGTTCTGACTGCCGCTCACAGCGGTGACGACGATCGCAATCGGCGTACTAGACCCCGGTGCCCCGATAGATACGGACCGGCTGGTCGCCGTCTGGCCATTGATGCTGACCGTGGCCCCGGCGTTCTGAGCTCGAGCTGTCACCGTCACGCTGGTGACGGAAGTGCCGACGTCCACCGCATAATCGCGAACATCGCTCGAGAAGGCCGGTTGGAGCGGTCCAGAGGTGACGGTCAAACTGGAAAGTTTCGCATCCGGCGAGAGCGGGACAGGAGGAGGAGGACCGGTCACATTGTTGGCGTCACCGCAGGCGTTCAATGACACGACTAGGAGTATCGAGAAAAGAACGGTCCACACAATGTTTTGCTGGGAAGAATGATATCGCATGATATGACCTCGATTACCTGTTCGTAGGATGCGTGGGTTCCATTACTTCTGAGATCAGTGGTGCAAGGGACGTCATGTTACGGATTAATCGTCAGTTGTATAGACTTCTTTATTGACTGACTTGCGGAATCCTGCACGGTAAATATGTGAGTCTTTGTCCCGACGCTGGCTGCATCCAATGTCCCGGTCATCTCCCCGGTAAAGCCGTTCAGGGTCAGAGAGGCCGGGAGTGCAGGAGTGACTGACCAGGTGTAGGGAGGTGTGCCGCCTGAGGCTGTCACTGCTGCAGGGCCATATGGCTGGTTCTCATGGCCATGAGGCAACGGCAAAGTGATGTTATCCGTGTCGATACTCAGTATGGCATTGATGTTAAGGGTCAAAGATTTGGTGACGACTGCTCCATCCTCACTTTGCACACGATAGGTTCTTGTATATGATCCAGGAATAGTCGGTGTTCCGATCAAGACTCCGCTTGTGCTCAACGGCTGTAGACCTGAAGCCGGCGTGAGATTTCCGACAATCGACCATGTATAGGTTCCTGGGGCCATTGCTCCCGATGCCGAGAATAGCGCGTGGTATGGCTGACCGACGGTTCCAGCAGGAAGTGGGGGATCGGTTGGAGGTCCAGCATCGATCGTGAGTGCGGCATTAATGATGAGGGTTCGCGTTAATTTACTAGACTGGCCAGTCGGCACTGATGAATCCATGACTGTCACCGCATACGTTGCCGGGACAGTACTCGCATTCAATGGAGTTCCACTGATGATTCCTGGTCCAAGTAGGTTAAAGAACAATCCATTGGGCAATGCAGGCGAGACCGACCATGTATACGGCGGTATTCCACCGGTTGCCTCTAACTGAATAGTCGGGTACGCCACGTTGACCGTTCCATTCGGAAGCGTAAATAGCCTGATCGTGGGTAATTTTTGAATACCGGCTGTGATCGACGCCATCCCTGCACCCGACACTGATGAAGCGGCTCCTTCAATCGCGATGGTCAGGTCTTTTGGCGTTGACTGGTTCGTTGTGTCAGCGACTCGATAGGTCAATGTGAAGATGCCGGGGGCATTGGGAGTTCCACTGATCAGCCCAGCTGAATTCAATGTAAGGCCTGGCGCTGGTGGCGGTGACGGTGTTCCATCGATCGACCACGTATAGGGCGGGGTTCCGCCTCCTGCGTTCAATTGCCGGCTAAACGCTGTGCCAACGGTTCCGTTAATTGGCGTACCTGTTGTAATGACCAACGGAGGCGGGGGAGGCGGCGGAGCAGCAGGTTCAGGATTTGACACATTATTGGAGTCGCTGCAGGCACTAAGGCCGAAGGTCGCACAAATACACAGGCAGACCCATAATATGCTTCTGGTGATCGTAAGACCGTTCACTAACGCACTGCCTCTGTTCTGGAGATGATGATGCCGGAAGAATAAGTCGATCGGCAAGGAAGCTCCCTCATGCATACGTGAACTCTCGGAGATGATCTACCCCTACTAAGGTAGGGGTGTAGGTGTATGCATACAAGCGGTGTGGTTGATTAGAGCAGGAATCGAAGCCCACATTGATTGGTAGGCCAGACTCCCGTTATAGGTTTTCTCCGTACTTTTCACGGTGTTGCCTCTTTGCGCTCGCGATCCAATTATCTCGTTTGATCCGGTCGGGCGCCGTATAGAGCTTCTTGGCCACCTTGTTGATGTCTTCCGGCGTCCAGCGCGCAATCTGGCCATAGCGGTACAATCCCATTTTATAGAGTGTGCGCGCAAAGACGGGACCAATTCCGTGAATCTTACTCAGGTCGTCCTTGGGTCCGTCTTTCGGTTTGTCTTTCGGTTTCTCCTTCGCCACTTTCGCCTGTTCCATCTCCAGAATCAGTTGACTTCCATTCGGACGGGTGTTTAAGCGAGGAGCGACGGATCCCCCATCGCTCTTGATGCGGAGCGCTGCCCGGACTTCGACGAGGCGCTTGCGGAGGCGAGTGATCTCTTCCTGCTTTTCTTCCGCTGTTTTTGCCTGATCCGCGAGGTCTTGCTGCTGCGTTTCGAATTCTTGAATTCGTTGCTGCAGGCCGTTGATCTGTTCAGCTCGGTCGTGCAGGAGTTGTTCATTGCGTGTGAGTTGGGTTTGGAGCTGATCCCGCGCGGTAAGCTGCTGCTGTAACGTAGCGACCTGCGCTTCATGTTGTGCGAGAGAGCGGGCGTATTTTGTTTCCCACTGAGCTATTGCCGTCTCATGCTCCTGAAGATGTTGAGAGAGCAACTCCAGTTTCCCGATGCGTTCGTCTCGTTCAGCGAGTTGGCTGGTGAGTTGGTGCAACGCGGCTCGATACTCAGCATCTCGGTCACAGAGTTGGACTTCTAACCAATACACCCGTCCTTGAGCCGGTTCGAGTTCCTCCACGCGTGTGTGGAGCCGATCGTTTTCCGCACTGGCAGCTTCCATTTCAGTGATGCGGGACTGAAGATTATGCCGTTCTTGTTCATTCGACTGGATTGTCTGTTGAGCGACCTTGTATTGGCGTTGGAGTTGCTGAATTTCTTCCGACTGCGTGGCGGCGGCCGCGGCATACTCATGCATGCGCCGCTGAACAGCGGCTTCTTGCGCTTCCAGGGCCGTCATCCGCTGCGTGCGAACAGCTAACTCTTTTTGTAGCGTCTGGAGACGGCTGTTTTGCTCCAAGAGTTCTTGGCTGGTCGATAGGGTCCGCTCTTCGGCTTCGAGGGCCTTGCTCTCGAGCACCTTCATCCCAGCAGCGTGGACTTTCAGTTCAAACTGCGCGCTTTCCAGCATCTCTTCTTTGAGGCTTAGAGCGGTGTTCGCGTCTACAAACTCTTGTGTGTGCAGTCCTGGGGACATCTGTCGCAGGAACCATCCAACCACGCCGCCGATCCCTGCCGCAATGAGAAGACATCCCAGGATCTGGCCTATGAATGCAATCATTGATCACTCCCTCCTTTCACGTGCAATTCGATGCGGCGGTTATGTTGAAAACCGGCCCCCGACAGTGGTCGAGATGCGCCATAGCCGACGGCATTGAACTGATTCGTTAGTCCGTGGCTGATGAAATATTGTCGCACTGCTTCGGCGCGGTTACGGCTGAGTTCAAAGTTATAGTCTACTGCGCCGTATTTATCCGTATGACCACCAATCTCTATGGATGTGTGGAGGCTTTGCCGTAATAGGGGTACCAGCTGGTCGAGTATGGCACGGCCACGAGGGAGTATCGTCGTAGTGTTTGATTCAAATTCGATGGAGCCGCGCGAAATAATCTCATTGATCTTCTTTTGGAGCGAAGGGGAGGGAGTTGCGACCTGAGTGGTGAGGATATGATCTTCCAGTTCGAGCCCCGACTGCCTAAGAGGAACGATGTCTTGTAGCATGGTGGCTTTGGCATGATCGTCGTCGACCTGCCCACTGAGAACAATCGAGCGCCCATCGATCATGATGGAACCTCGTTCCTTCATGTGCCCTAAGATGGGGAGGATTTTGGGGACATTATTGGCCCAGGATGCAGGCCTTACTCCCGGATCCACGACCAATTGATTGACTATGCGGTTTGGGGCTGCGCCATATAGTTCTTGGGCCCGCTGAAGAATACTGGCCTTAATCTCCTCACTCGGAAGCGAGCCACGGAGAGTCAGCGTCCCTTGCTCTAACCGTGCTTGAAAGGAAGCAGGAGTGAGGGGGCTCGACGCTGTTGATGGTGGAAGATGGCGAGGGATGCAGATCGCGGCAACAAACGTAAGTGCGACAGCGCCTGCGCCTAGAATTACTCTGCGCATTTTGGATCAACTCTCGGACGGACGGTGGCTGATTTACCTCACCCTACCATACTACGTGGGCTCATTCCAGACAGGATTTTAGCGTCATTGGATTATGTCCTCCTACATACTTCACGAGTGCGTGTGTTTCGGTCACCAACGTGTGGGAGAAAGGTGGTGAGAAAAGTCTTCTTTCCGTTCGATGTAGTGCGGGTCTCTGACGTTCGGTTTCTGATGCTGTGTCACCACCACGAATGATGGATAATACAGGTGACCTAACTGGGGTGACATGGATGAATCGATTTACGAAGAGAGTGAGTTTCAAATCCACTTGTCAGACTGATATTCATTTGTTATTCTTCGCGCGCCTTCCGAGGTGTGTCACTGGCAACGATTGTCGCGTAAGGAGTCATCTATGGCCGGTATCAAGCGTGCATTGATTAGCGTGTCGGAGAAAACCGGCGTGGTGGATATGGCAAAAGGGCTTGAGGCTCTGGGTGCTGAAATCCTCTCGACCGGAGGAACCGCGAAAGCATTGCGAGAAGCCGGAGTGACGGTCACCGATGTGGCGGCCTATACAGGCTCACCGGAAATTCTCGATGGGCGGGTCAAGACACTCCATCCGAAGATCCATGGCGGCATACTGGGACGTCGTTCGGTGCTGGCCCATGTCGAGCAGATGGCGCAGCAGGGGATTGGGCCCATTGACGTCGTCGTCGTCAATCTCTATCCGTTTGAGGCGACGATAGCGAAACCGGGCTGCCCTTTTGAAGAGGCCATTGAGAATATCGACATCGGCGGGCCGTCGATGCTGCGTTCTGCTGCAAAAAATCATGAAGATGTTTTAGTGGTCGTTGATCCGGCTGATTACCCGCGCGTGCTGGATGCGGCGAAGGTGGGGACGGTCTCGCGCGAGTTACGTCGGGAGCTGGCGATGAAGGTGTTTCAGCACACGGCGCGGTACGACAGTCTGATCGCCGGATATCTCGAACAGCAGGCGCAGGGCAGTGAGATCAAATTTCCGAAAATATTATCCTTGCAGTTCGAACGGGCAGAGATCCTTCGCTATGGAGAGAATCCGCATCAACAAGGGGCCTTCTATCGAGAGCTGCACTCGATGGAGCCTTCGGTATCGCGTGGAACGATCCTGCACGGGAAAGCCATGTCGTATAATAATTTTCTCGATGCCAATTCAGCGCTTGAGCTGGCAAAAGAATACGACGACATCGCCGTCGCCATTATCAAACACAATAATCCCTGCGGTGTGGCCTTGGGTACGACACCCGTCGAGGCCTATGTGAAGGCTCGTGAGACTGATCCCATTTCGGCATTCGGTGGCGTGATTGCCTTCAATCGACCCGTGGATTTGGCCGCGGCGAAGGAAATTACCTCCACGTTCGTAGAAGTGGTCATTGCGCCTGGATTTGCAGACGATGCCCTGGCCGAATTGAAGCGAAAGAAAGATTTGCGGCTGCTCGACGTCGGACCGCTCACGCGCGTGAAGCAAGCGGGCTTCGATCTCAAGAAATTGGTCGGTGGCTTGATCGTGCAAGATCGCGATCTCGGAGCCTTGACCGATCTGAAAGCCCTTAACGTACCGACTGTTCGCAAACCGACGGATGAGGAATATGCGGCCTGCAGTTTTGCCTGGAAGGTCTGTAAACATGTGAAGTCGAACGCCATTGTCTATGCGAAACCTGGACAAACCATGGGAATCTGCGCCGGCCAGATGAGTCGAGTCGATTCTGTGAAACTCGCGGTCATGAAAGCTCAGATGCCGATCAAGGGTTGTGTGATGGCGTCGGATGCGTTCTTTCCATTCCGGGATGGATTGGATGCCGCCGTGCAGGCAGGGATCACAACGGTCATTCAGCCGGGTGGCTCGATTCGCGATGCCGACATCATCAGAGCCGCAGATGAGCAAGAGGTGGCGATGATTATGACCGGCATGCGCCACTTCCGTCACTAGTGCGGATGTTGACGCGATTCTCCAACGTCATTCTCGACTCGGCAACATCTTCAACGGAGCCTATCGGAGAAAGAGCTGCTCTGCAGCTCGGGGCGGGCAGGTGAGAAAAATACGCTTCCGATTTTACCTTCGCCTGCGGCTTTGGGGAAATGCAGGTTGAACATCTTCCGAAGCAAAGCTTCACGCTGAAGGCTATCCTGTGAAAATTCTCGTCATTGGCAGTGGGGGCCGAGAGCACACGATCGTGTGGAAGCTCGCGCAAAGTCCCCGCAAGCCGACACTCTATTGCGCTCCTGGCAATGCGGGGATTGAATCGCTTGCGACCTGCGTTCCTATTGACGCTAACGACCTTGCCGGGCTCAAAGCATTCGTGCAGTTGGAGCAGATTGATCTGACAGTCGTCGGACCAGAAGCCCCATTGGCATTGGGTATTGTCGACGAGTTTCGCGCATCGAAGCTCAAAATCTTTGGTCCAACGAAAGGGGCTGCGCGCATCGAAGCCAGCAAAGTATTCTCCAAAGAGATCATGACCCGGGCAAAGATTCTTACGGCGAAAGCGCAAAGTTTTGACCAAGTTGCCCCGGCCTTGGCCTATCTCGATCAGCATGAACTACCCGTCGTCGTGAAGGCGGACGGATTGGCGCAGGGAAAGGGTGTGGTTGTTGCGGCAACGCGTGAAGAGGCGAAACAGGCGGTCCGTAATTCGATGGAGCAAGGGCGGTTCGGTCAGGCCGGTCAGCGCGTCTTGATCGAGCAGTTTCTTGATGGCGAAGAACTAACGATCATGGCGTTCACGGATGGCCTGACTGTGGTGCCGATGCTACCGGCACAAGATCATAAACGCGTCGGAGACGGCGATAGAGGACCCAATACCGGGGGTATGGGCGCCTACTGCCCTGCACCGCTCGGCACCAAGGCCCTGCAAGAACAGGTCACCAGGCAGGTTCTCTATCCCGCCGTCGAAGCCTTGTCTCGCATGGGCTGTCCGTTTCAGGGTGTGTTGTATGCCGGACTCATGATTGTGAAAGGGACACCCTATGTATTGGAATTCAATGCGAGAATGGGAGACCCTGAAACGCAGGTCGTGATCCCGTTGCTGAAGACCGATTTACTGGAAGTGATAGAGGCTGTGGTGGAGCATCGCCTTGATCAACTAGCCGTGGACTGGCATGATGATACGATGGTGTGCGTCGTCATGACATCAGAAGGCTATCCTGGAGCCTATCAGACCGGCCGGGCCATTCATGGATTACTGCGCACAACCGATGCAACACGCTTGGTATTTCATGCAGGTACGGCGCGAACTGATACCGAGGTCGTCACAGCCGGAGGCCGAGTGCTGGGAGTGATAGGACGTGGGACAACACTCGAATCTGCGCAAGCTGAGGCCTATCGTGTGACGAAGTTGATTGCATTTGAAGGTGCGCACTATAGGACAGATATCGCGTGCCGTGCGTTCTCCCACTAGATAGAACCCTGAAAGGACTGATGGTTTCTGGCATGACAATGATCGAGCGCTACGATGCATCCACCGTTTCAGCGCTTGCGGAGAGAATGCGTCAGGTGCTCGTAGAGAATGGACTCATCGCCCTGCCGACAGAAAGTTTCTACGGACTTGCTGTAGCTCCGTTCAATGAGCAGGCGCTTGCAAGATTGTGGCAGGTCAAAGGCCGGTCGAAGGGAAAGCCGATTCTGGTGCTCATTGGAGAGGAATCTCAATTGGGGCCGCTCGTTCAGACTATTCCACCTGCTGCCACCGTTCTGATGAATGCCTTCTGGCCCGGGCCTCTTACCATAGTCTTTCCCGCAGCGCTTGGACTTTCTGACGCGGTCACTACAGGGACTCGCTCTGTTGGTATTCGTCTCAGTGCCTGGCAGCCGTTGTGTGAGCTCTTGCGTCGAATCGGGCCTGTAACCGGCACCAGTGCGAATCGTGAAGGGATGACGCCGCCTACGACCGCTGAAGAAATCTCCCATGGCTTTGGCGACGCACTTGATCTGATCGTCGATGCTGGACCGACACCTGGTGGGCGGCCGTCCACTGTGATCGATGTGCGGGGTCCGATTAGAATCATCCGCGATGGAACGATTAGTCGAGACGCCATCGTTGCAGAGTTGGCTGCCTACGGCCTCTATCTCGATCCCGATCGTCGATGAAGTCAATCGTCTTGTTCACACTGAAAGGAGAATCCTGATGATTCGAACAGCGATGGTGCGTAACCTTGTCGTGGTAGCCGCCATAACGTTCGTCTCGGTGAGTGTATCCGGGTGCGATTATTGGCCCCCGGCGCTCCAAACACAAATCGAACAACTCCACTCCGAGCTCCAGAGTGCGACGACAACGTGGTCGATCGACCGCCATCCGCCCCGGATATCAAGGCGCACAGCCAGGGAATCCGCGAGGTACGCGCGCTTGGCGTTCCAGCT
>JBBRRN010000111.1:0-9364 GCA_038200685.1 Nitrospirales bacterium | reverse complement strand
GACGGCACGACGCTGATGATTCGGACCTTACCCTTGCCCTTTGTGTCGGTGATGCTGATCGGCGACAGGTCCGTCTGTGTGAGCGTTACCTCTCTGAGGGAGTCACCGACTTTAATGCCGGTTCCCGAGAGGGCCAGGGGCTTTCCCTCGAAGAGAACCGAGCGGCCCTCACCAGCCACGGCACTGCCGCCAGCGACGGTGTAGTTCTTGTAGAGAAAATTGGTGCCATTGGAGCTGCCGGTACTTGCGCATCCGGCGAACCCGAGCGCCATGCAGAGCGTAGCCCCAATGATCATGCGATGTGTTGCCGTCATAATAGTGTCCTCCTTAGATGAAGCGATGGTGAATGTGCAATCGGGAATACGAGGCCGTTACTTGTGTTGTCAGCAGGCTGCAGAAGAACGATGTCGGCACGGCAGGGATTTGATAATCCTCCTGTCTGCGTGTGGACAAGCGCGGCTCGTATGTGCGGGACAACATACCATCTCTGCTAGGGGCGAATAAAGGTGATGAGTGTCTGGTTGACCACATCCGGTCGTTCCCACTGTGGAATATGCCCTGCCTTGGGGATTCGGATGAATCGTGATCCCTTGATGGTGTGGTGGAGTTCTTCACCTACGGCGATCGGGAACACTCGATCTTCTTCACCCCAGAGCACCAGCGTCGGATGGGTGATTGTGCCGAGGCGTGTGGCAAATCCTGATTCCCATAACGGAAGGTTTTCTCTGACAGCCATAATAGGTTTGATGAGTCCAGGGAGCTGCCGGTTGCGATTGGATCGCTCGAGGACGGCCGGTGTGAGGAGTGTTGGGTCATGCACGATTTCTTGTAAGACGGACTCGATCATCAGGCCGCCGAACAGCGTATTGCCGAATGAGACGAGCCAGGACGGCGCGCTGCTTTCCAAGGCGCGCCTCACCGAGGGACTGGTGAGTTTCTCCATGACGTGTTGCGGTAGCCCGTCGACAAGCACGAGTTTTGCGACGCGTGTGGGGTGTGTCAGCGCCATGCCGATGGCCAACCCGGCGCCCATGGAATTGCCGACTAACGTGGCTTGCGGAATCTTTGTGGCATCCATGAACCCGACAAAGAAGTCCAGCATCTGATCCGGACGATAGCCGATGTCAGGTTTATCGGATAGGCCTGCGCCGGGCAAATCGAGCGTGAAGACGCGGAAGTGCTGTGACAGCTGGTGCTGCTGATATTCCCATTGCCACATCGATCCCCCGAAGCCATGGATCAGAATGAGCGGCTGGCCTGCGCCCACGTCCAGATAGGCGATTCGTTGGCCGTGGACGAGAACGGTGTGGACCGGCATGCGCTCAATGGCGTCGAACTGTGTTGGAATCGACGAGGGAGACGAGCAGGCAGTCATGATATGACACAACAGGATGAAGCTAAGCAGGGCCGCATAAGGCCGTCTGCATCCATGAACGGAGGCACGCGGTTCTATTGGGCTACTCCAGCTGGATGACCGTTTCATCCGTTTTCACATTATCGCCTTCAGCGACCAGGATGGCCGTGACGGTCCCATCAATCGGGGCCGGGACCTGGCTTTCCATCTTCATGGCCTCAATGATCAGGAGGGGGGTTCCGACTTTGACTACAGCATTGACTAGAACGAGCACTTTGACAACGCGGCCTGGCATCGGCGGCGCCACATCTCCTGGTTTGGACGGCCTGGGTCGCTTGGGCTTGGCGCCGCTGCCGGCTTCGGGGGCTTCCGGCACACCGGCGAGGATTTCCTGGATCGGCTCTAACGAGACCTCTTCAAGTTTGTCGTTGACCCGGATGTAATAGGGTTTGCGGCCACCCACCTTCCGTCCGGAACCGGACACCTCTATATGGTAGGTTTCGCCGTGGACTGTGACGTTGAATTCGGCCGGGGCCAAATGGAGTTCGGTGGCCGCAGCCGATCCACTGGCTGAGAAGATTTCGAGAGGTTCCAGCGCAAGGTCCCCCTTCTCGCGCGCCTCGAAGAAGTCTCGCGCGATAGAGGGGAATAGAGTGAATGACAGCTGATCTTCCACCGAGGTGGCTGAGTCAGGCAGATCTTTTCTGGCTGCTTCCAGTTCAGGCTCCAACCGATCAGCGGGTCGGGTCTTGATCGGATGGTCATCCCCGATCGCGCGGGCCATGATGTCGTGATCGAGGGGACCCGGCGCCCGTCCATAGAGTCCGAGGAAGTAGTTCTTGGTTTCCGTCGTGATGACTTTGTACCGTTCGCCGGTCAGGACGTTCAGAGTGGCTTGGGTGCCCACGATCTGGCTCGTCGGAGTGACGAGGGGGGGATAGCCCATTTCCTTTCGGACGCGCGGTACTTCATCCAGCACTTCTTTGATCCGATCGAGCGCATTTTGTTCGGTCAGTTGCGCGGCAAGATTCGAAAGCATGCCACCAGGAATCTGCGAGGTGAGGATCTCGGCATCGACCCCGGTGAACTCGCTTTCGAACTGCCGATACTTTCGCCGAACGGTGCGGAAGTGTTCAGTGATTGGGAGGAACGAGGCCAGATCCAGTCCGGTGTCGTACGGGGTGTTGCGCAGCGAGGCCACCATTGTTTCCGTCGAGGGATGCGAGGTCCCGCCTGCCAATGGCGAGATGGCCGTATCCAACATATCCAAGCCGCCGAGGATCGCCATGAGGGAGGTCATCGAGGCCATCCCTGAAGTGTAATGTGAATGCAAATGGATCGGGACCTTCACGGCGGCTTTGATCCGGCGTATGAGGTGATAGGCGTCGAGCGGCGCCAAGAGCCCAGCCATGTCCTTGATGCAGAGCGTGTCCGTTCCCAAATCTTCCAGCTGTTTTGCCATGGTGACAAAGCGTTCCACGCTGTGGACGGGGCTGACGGTATAGCTGATGGCGGCTTCGACATGCTTGCCACAGGCTTTCACTTCCCGCATGGCTCGTTCGACGTTGCGGATATCGTTCAGGGCGTCGAAGATGCGGAAGACGTCGATGCCGTTGGTGGCAGACCGTTCGATGAATCGTTCCAGCACATCATCGGCATAGTGCCGATAGCCGACCAGGTTCTGCCCGCGGAGCAGCATTTGAAGTTTGGTGTTGGGCATGGCCGCGCGTAGCGCGCGGAGCCGTTCCCAGGGATCCTCTTTGAGAAAGCGTAGGCAGGTGTCGAACGTGGCGCCACCCCAGACTTCGAGCGACCAATAGCCTACGGCGTCGAGCTTTTGAGCGATGGGTAGCATGTCCTCTGTGCGCATGCGTGTGGCCAAGAGCGACTGATGGCCGTCGCGCAAGGCGACATCGGTGATCAGGATGGGCTTGCCCGCCGCGGGCGTGATATCCAGTGACGGTTTTTTCTTGCTAGGCTTTTTCTTTGGTTTTGCGGGCATTGCGTACATTCAGTTTAAATCGATCAGGAGAATTGTCTATGGACAGTTGTATGTCCCATGGGCTTTCTTTACAGCCCTTCGTAGGCGGCGATGGCGGCGGAGAGTGCCAGCACCAGATCCTCTGGTTGCTCGAAGTCGTCATAGTTGAACAGCGTAGGATGTGTCTCCAGGTAGGAGGTATCGAAATCTCCAGCCATAAAGTCCGGCTCCTTCATGATCTCCATCATAAACGGGATCGTCGTCTTCACCCCGCGTAAGACGTATTCTTCGAGGGAGCGTCTCATGCGGCTGACGGTTTCTTCCCACGTGCGGCCGCGCACGGTAAGCTTGGCCAAGAGGGCGTCGTAGTAGGGCGGTACCGTGTAGTCCTTATACACCGCTCCGTCAATGCGGACGCCGATCCCGCCAGGCGAGAGATAGGCCGTAATGGTTCCGGTGCAAGGCCTGAAGTTGTTCTTCGGGTCTTCCGCGTTGATACGGCACTGGATGGAATGGCCTTGGAGCGTGACTGCCTGCTGCGTGATGTCAAGAGGCATGCCGGCAGCAATGGCGATCTGGTTGCGCACAATGTCGATCGCTGTGATCTGCTCGGTCACCGTATGCTCGACTTGGAGACGTGGGTTCATCTCCATGAAGTAATAGCGGTTGTCCTGATCGAGGAGGAACTCGACGGTTCCGGCATTGTCATAATCGACCGCTTTGGCGATGGCGATGGCTGCTTCACCCATCTCGGCACGAAGAGATGGCATAAGAATCAATGATGGGGCGATTTCGATGAGCTTTTGATGCCGGCGCTGAATCGAGCAATCGCGCTCGCCCAGGTGGATGATGTGGCCATGCCGGTCGGCGAGTATCTGGAATTCGATGTGATGCGGACGCTCGATATACTTTTCAATAAAGATGCTTCCGTCGCCGAAGGCCGCCTGAGCTTCTCGTGACGCGACTGCCATGTTCTCTCGAAGTTCGGCATCCGATCGCACCACCCGGAGGCCGCGTCCGCCCCCCCCTGCGCTGGCCTTAATAATGACGGGGTATCCGGTTTTTTTGGCGAAGGATAGCGCTTCTTTGAAGTCGGTGATGTCGCCTTCGGTCCCTGGGACGATCGGGATACCGACTCGTTTGGCCAGTTCGCGGGCTTTCACCTTACTGCCCATCAAGTCGATGGCTTGAGGCGACGGACCGATGAAGGTAATGCCGGAGGTATGACATAGCTGCGCAAATTCTGAGTTTTCTGAGAGAAATCCATAGCCTGGGTGGATCGCATCGGCGCCGATCCGTAGCGCAAGGTTGACGATCTGTTGGCTGTCCAGAAAGCCTTTAATCGGCCCAGGGCCAACCATATAGGCTTCGTCAGCTTTCTTGACGTAGATCCCGGTGGAGTCGGCTTCGGAGTAGATGGCGACCGTGGCGATATTTAATTCGCGGCAGGCGCGGATAATCCGCATGGCAATTTCGCCGCGGTTTGCCACCAGAATTTTTTTGAACATACCAGTCCCGCGTTCCTTCAATCGTTCAAGATTCTGCGAGAGATATCGGGCGAAAATGAGCGCGTAAGCTAGCATAGGATCAGGAGTCTTGTCGAGAGAAGCAGGGGAAGGACAAGTTCGATCTGGGAGAGTTGAATGGAGAGAAAACCTGAGAAAGCCAGGAGGCATACCTCTCTTGGAAGCAATCCTACTTAGACTTAATCAAGATCGGTTTTGACTGGGCGCTGCCGCCACCTGCGACAATGATCACGAAGGACATCCCGGCTTTCGCATCCGGCACGGTCGCTTCAATCGCCGAATCGCTCACGAACGTAAAATCGACGGGTGTGCTTGAGGCCGCGCTAAAGGTCACCGTATGGAAGCATTCCTTTGTGCCGAAATGCTCGCCGGTGATGAGGACTTTGTCGCTTGGCTTGGCTTCGTCCGGCTCGACTTTGGCGATCCGTGGGCGCTTGCTCCGGTCACAGACGGGGTCCCGTTCGACTTTTCCCGCGTCGGATCCTTTGATCGACTCAGTATCGTAGAGGGTGAATCCGGCGCCATCCACTATCGCGCCCGGTTCCTCTCCGAAGGAGGCGATGCTGGGTGAAACCATGAGTCCAATGATTCCCAGCAGCAAGAACCGTACTGATCGCCACGTCTTCATGGAGACTCCTTCAATCGCTACGATACACGATTATCTATCTTTGATTGGACTATACGTCTCAGCAACGAGTTGTTGACCGGCTGGGGACAAGGCGAACTGGGTAAATGCCTCAACCAGGGGAGGTGGATCCTTTTTAGATAAGAGAAGAACCGGCCGTCGGAGCGGGTAGCGGCCGTCTTTGACGGTGGGGCCTTCCGGTTCAATCTTGTCGATAGGCAAGAGTCTAACAGGGACGCCAGCTGAGACAACAGATAATCCCTGGCTCAGGGACAAGTAGGTGATCGCAGACAGAGGGGGAAGCGTACCCACAACGGTCTTCACGACCTGGTCATCGAAACCAATCACCTTGGCGGAGCTGGCGATCTGGCCAGTGATGCCGAGTTGTGATTCAAACGCATCGCGAATATTTTGGCTGCGAGGCCTATCGATGACCAGGATTTTTGTCTCGGGACCTCCGACTTCCGACCACAGGGTGATCTTGCCTGAAAAAATCTCGGCCACTTGTTGCTTCGTGATATCCTTCGTGAAATTTGACAGATGGACAAGAATGCCGATTCCATCCCATGCGATGGGTGTCGAGGACAGATCTAGCGCTTCAGTTCCGGTGACGGCGATCTGAGCCTGGCCGGATTTAACCATCTCGGCCGGTTTCGAGTTGGCATCCCACACAACATCGAGATAGGCGCTCGGGTTGGCTTTTTCAAAGGCCCGAGCGAGGGGTTCGATGGTCGTCAGTTCGGGCCCATTGCCGGCGATGGTCAGGCTTCCCGCGACGCCGGCAAGGGCATCGAGGGCTGCTCCACAGCTGAACAGAAAACTGAGGCTGAGCGAGAGTAGCAGTTTCGCGACCATACCGATCTCCCGAGCATGGGTGGATGTTAGAGCGAGGATGACATAGTCTCAGGATGCTCACAAAGTCGAAAGAACGGCTTTCCCAGGATCCTGTTAATGCTCCGTTGCGCCACTGGTCGAGGGATCGGACGGGGGAGCGGTATCGGGGGCGGCGCGCTTGCCCATAATTGGAGGGAGCTTAGCAAACTTGTCCATTCGCTCGTCTAACATACTATAGGCTTTCATTTCAGCAAAACCGGGTTTGCGGGTCCCCTTGACCTGTGTCGTGCAAGCAGACAGTAACCGTGTGGCGTTCTGGGCATGGCAATGAGGGCACACGGTGTCTTCTGCCCTGGCATGGACGGCTTGTGTGGCATCGAATTGCTTTTCGCATTCCCCACAACGATATTCGTAGATCGGCATGTTTCGTGTCCTTATGATGCATGACGAAAACCGCATTGCGCGAGAGCGCGTACTTGACCGACCATTGAGCTTTACCTTATTCTACACATCTCATTCATAGGACTTCTAGTGGCCTGGGGGAGGATTTCGATGTCTCTGTTGATTCGGAAATACAAGAGTGTCAGTGGAATGATGCAGGAAGAGCGGATCGATGATCCAGATCGGATCGAACGGTATATGAAGCTGTTCGATAAGGACGACATTAAGAAGCTCGAGACAGGTGTCAAGGTTTTCATCGAGAAGGATGAGTGGCAACTCCTGCCCTAAGCCGCATCGCACCTCTCAATCGGCGACGAGACTTCATCGTATTAGATTGAATCGGAATCCGATCGCGGGTCATGGTTGCGTTCAGCCGTGCAATCGCGAGAAAATGGCTGTGCCGTGGTCTATCTGTGAGGGGTTGAATCTGTGAGCTACTGGATTCACATCGCGCGTTCGATCGACCGGGTCACACTCCATAAGGATCGTTGTTCCGAAGTGCCGTCCACATCAATCGGTTCCTCAAGCGATTTTTGGGAAGGCGGGTGGTTCGATTACCCGGATAAGACGCGAGCGTTAGCGGCGATGGAGCAGGCCGGAACGACGGAACAGCGCCGTTGTTCGCTGTGCAAGGCATGATGGGACAATGCTGAGGCTTGAGCCCTCAGCATTGGATCATTCCCTAGGATTCATGCGCGTACTCAATACGTAAACCGTCGCACTCGTTCAATACCATGCCACGACTCGCGCTCCTGCTGACAACGTTCATCTGGGGAGCGACGTTCCCTGCCACGAAAGCGGTGTTGGAGCAAATTCCGCCGCTGTCGTTTCTGTTTCTCAGATTTCTCTTGGGAGCATTGCTGGTCGGGGGCGGGTTTTTGATTTGGAGACTTCGCTTGCATCGTGAGCCAGCGCTCTTGAAGGCAAGTACGATCGCGACGTGCTGGCTCTTCCTTGGCTATCTCCTCCAAACGGTTGGGCTCAGCTATACGACCGCATCAAATTCCGCTTTCATTACGGCGCTGTATGTCATCATTGTGCCGATAATTCTGCGTCGGTTTGACCGACGCGTGTGGTTGGCGACAGGAATAGCTACCGTAGGTCTCTGGTTGTTGGTGAAGCCAAGCGGATCCGGGAATCTTGGCGATGTGTTGACGCTCGGCTGTGCAGCGGCGTTTGCCGCGCATATTGCTTGTCTGGAGCGGTTTACACGTGAGGTCGATGCACCCTCTTTATTTGCCTGGCAAATGATAGCCATGGTCGGCCTGTTGCTTCCTACACTGTTGGTTGAACAGGCCCCGGCGCAGGCATTTGCGCCGACGGCGTTGTTGTTGGTTGGGCTCGGGGTGACTGGAGGTCTTGCGACCGGGGCCTTTGCGATTCAAATGTGGGTACAGCGGATTGTTCCTGCGCAACAGGTGGCATTGATCTTTTCGTCAGAGCCCGCCTACGCGGCGGGGCTTTCCTGGTACTTTCTTGGCGAGACATTGGACACGCAGGGGTGGATTGGAGGGGGGCTCATTTTGCTGGCAGTACTGGTAGGTGCTTTTGGGAGCGGTCCACAATCGTCATTGCCCCCGGTCGGTAAGGTCCAGCCTGCGTAGGCCAGATGGAAATTTTTTCTTTCGCCTGGTACCCCTCAGTCTAGTTTTATATGAGATGTTCGACGAAGAATCATGAACAACGAGGGTGGACTCGTTACAGGGAGTGAGATGGCACAAAAATTTGGAAATGGACGTTGGGTGCAGGAAGGGTTTCTTGATAATCGTGTTGACGGGACGATCGTGGGACGGATTGTGTTTGCGGTGGTGGGTCCTGTCGATGTGTATTTACGGGGAAACTTCAAGCCCGATATCGTGGGGCAGGTCATTCAGTTTCGGAATCCCCGGTTTGAAGACGAGGATATTGCCGGGCAGGTGATTGGTGACATGGAAAATCCACAGATCGGGGATGTCAACTTGATTTCGTTCGACCCTCACCCGAACCTCGCGCCTCATCCGTATATCGAGTGGTTCTCGACGAGGAAAAATCACTATCGCATTGAACTGGATTCAGCAGATGCCTGGATTGTTCCCGTATTGGAGGTTGGAGAGATCGATCGGGTGAGTCGAACAATTCGAGAGGCGCTGGCCGGGCGGTTGGATGAGCGACCGACCCGTGAGCCTACGGAGTGGATTTAGTAAAGTAGAACCTATCTCAACATCGTTTGAGCAGCATCGTGATGGATGCGAGTTGGATAAAGCACAGGGAGTTGGCACCGCACGGACGCACCATTGCTGAAATCGGCGATAGACCGTTTTGTAATTGGGATAGCACTGGGGCAGCATGTGCCATGGTGCCCCAGTGTTCAGAATCCACAACACCGTGGCTAAGACATCTCGCGCCGGCACGGGCTTGTGCCCCGGACGGGTCTCGGGAATGTGTTCTGCGGGGAAATGCCCCAGAATTCGCCCACGTTGTTCGTCGCGCAAGCGCAGCCTGCACCGCATTGTAGGCCAGGAGTTTCATCGCCACAACGATTTTGAGATAGGTTCTAGTGAAATCGTCAATCGGTGTCCATGGCCTCGACACCTAGCGTGCAAGATTGTATGAGAACGTATAAT
>JBBRRN010000110.1:0-9478 GCA_038200685.1 Nitrospirales bacterium | reverse complement strand
GTAGATCAAACAATCATAGTTGAATGGTAAAGGGGCTGAGGTTGCTCAGCTTGAAAGGACACATGTCGATAAAAATTACCGGACGCCACCTCGTGATTACGTCGGCGCTCAGACAGCATGTAGAGAGTAGGGTTGAGCGGCTTGTGCGGTACGACGTGAAGCTGACCCACTTGGAAGTGATTCTGGGTGTGAGCAAGCTTCAGCATCATGCGGAGGTCGTGTGTACGATGCAGGGGCGACGAATTCAGGCAAAAGCTTCGACGGGGGAAATGTACGCGACGATCGACCAGCTTGTAGATCGCTTGGATACCCAGATACGAAAATATAAGGAACGCCAGACTGACCATAAAGAACCGGTGAAGAGATCGGCTCGTAAGATTCTGTCTCCGGCTGTTCGTAAGGAAGAGGAGAAGATCGAAGTTGTGTGTCCCCCCAAGGTGGTTTTGACTTTGGAGGAGGCAAAACGCCGGCTCGACTCTCTCCCTGGTTCGCTGGTGGTCTTCACGGCACGGTCTTCTGGAAAATTGCAAATTCTACAGCGGCTCGATCGTGATCGAGTAGTCCTTATCGATCCGTAAAGGGTAGGCAGGCATGGCTGCACTCAAGCTGGTTGTCATCAGCGGTCTTTCCGGTTCAGGGAAGTCGCATGCGCTCAAGTGCTTTGAAGATGTCGGGTATTTCTGTATTGATAATTTGCCTCCCGCCATTCTGCCGACCTTTGTTGAGCTCTGTCATCAGCAAGGAGGGGAGATTAAGAATGTCGCGCTTGGAATCGATGTCAGGGAGCGCGTGTTCTTTTCCGACCTCGTAGGGGTTCTTGAGCGTGTGAAAGCGCTTGGGCATACGGTTGAGTTGATATTCTTCGAGGCCCGAGAAGAGGTCCTGGTTCGCCGATTCTCGGAGTCCCGGAGGCCGCACCCACTTCTTCCGCATCTTCCAGTCCTGGAGGGAGTACGAGTCGAAAGGGAGCGTCTCGCCGACTTGCGATGCCACGCCGACCGGATTATCGATACTTCCGATCTGACGGTGCATGAGTTGCGAGAGTTGTTGGACCGGCAGTTTAGAGAGGAGGGGGCGCCGCGTCGATTAACCATTTCTCTCGTAACCTTCGGCTATAAGTTTGGTGTGCCGTACGACATTGATCTTCTGTTTGATGTCAGATTTCTGCGGAACCCGTTCTTTATTCCTGACCTGAAACCATTAACTGGGGAAGACTCACGGGTGAGGACCTATGTGTTGGCTGATCCGGACGCCGTTGCGTTCGTTGGTCAATTGGAAGGCCTCTTCAAATTTCTCATTCCACTCTTTGAACGAGAGCGTCGCAGTTATGTAAATGTTGGAATCGGTTGCACTGGCGGGCGTCATCGGTCCGTGGCGATTGCCGGCCGACTCCAGGAAAGTTTTTCAGTGCTCGGGTATCAAACGACGCTCACTCACCGCGATCTCAGCAGGCAGTAATACTTAGGCCTGCTCCGTACATCGCCTCGCACCCATACTCCTTGTTTTCATCTCTCTGCCTGTGCGCAAAAAGCGATTTTCTTGACAGCTAGAGCGTATGGACTATAGTTAGCATGTGTGTGATGTAGATCTACGCAAACTCTCACGGGGGAGTACGGAATGGAAAATAAAATGCAAGTGAATATCATGAAAGTTATCATTAGTTATTATTTATTTAGTTCAGTTACGTGTGTGGAGGTCTGGTTATGAGTTGCCTTCTGCGCAGAATTTACAGAAAGACTTGTCTCGCGCGAATAGTCATGTACAGTCAAAGGCACATATGCTGAGTTCATTTAAGAGTCTCTCTGAAACCGATTTATTCTCGATGTTCACCCCGAAGCGGCAGCTGGTCGGGTTGGATATCGGATCGAGTGGCATCAAGCTTGTTCAGCTGAAGGAGAACCGAGGTCGCTACATTCTCCAGAAGTTTGGATTTAAACCGCTCGAACCAGAAGTCATCGTCGACGGTACGGTGATGGATGAAGGACGTGTGGTTTCGGCGATAAAGGAATTGTTCGAAGAAACAAAGATCAAGATGAAGCAAGTTGCTGTATCGATTTCTGGCCACGCGGTCATTATCAAGAAGATCAGTTTGCCGTCGATGCCTGATGGGGAGTTGGAGGGGCAGGTAAGGCTGGCTGCGGAGCAGTACATCCCCTTTGATATCAATGAAGTGAATATCGATTTCAGTGTGTTGCCGTCTTCCGAAACTGCGGGTGATACGCAGGGAGAGATGTCAATCATTCTGGTCGCAGCGAAGAAAGACAAGATTAATGAGCTGACAGAACTTGTCAAAGGGGCGGGGCTTATTCCGATCGTCATGGATGTCGATGCCTTTGCGATCGAGAACATGCACGCGATCAACTATCCTATCTCGCAAGAAGATACGACCGCCCTCGTGAATATTGGCGCCAGTGTCATGAATATTAATATTGTTCGCGGCGGCACCTCGCTCTTCACGCGTGATATTCCGATCGGGGGGAACCGTTATACGGAAGCTATTCAGCGAGAAATGGGTATGTCCTATGAAGAG
Source organism: Nitrospirales bacterium (assembly GCA_038200685.1). Classification (GTDB taxonomy): domain Bacteria; phylum Nitrospirota; class Nitrospiria; order Nitrospirales; family Nitrospiraceae; genus Palsa-1315. Next base: position 6,948 of record JBBRRN010000110.1, on the reverse strand, counting down.
GCGGAAGAAACGAAAAAAAGTGAGCGTTCGGCAGGAAACAATCAGGCCGCGTTGACCACGATCGTCGATAGTGTCAATGCCGAGGTTGCGTCAGAAATTGCGCGGACCATCGATTACTTTAAGTCAACGATGCCGGATGCGGATGTTCAGCAGGTCCTCTTGTGCGGAGGGGGTGCGCAGGTCAAAGGTTTAGTGCCACAACTGAAAGATCGAATGCAGGTAGTGGTTGAGATCGCGAATCCATTTGGTGAAATCGATACGTCAGGGACCGGTTTCGATCAGGATACGTTGGCCCAACTCGCTCCGTTGGCTGCCGTGGGGGTTGGATTAGCTCTTAGAACGGTAGGGGATCGATGATTCGTATTAACTTATTGCCGGGACCCAAGGGACATAAAGCGAAGCCTCAGTATGATGTCAGAGCGCAGGCTCTGTTAGGTGTGGGGATGTTGTTCATCACACTGGCAGGGTGCTGGTGGTACTCGGTCTCCCTCGATGAAGAGATAAGCGTGAGACAGACTGAGAAGGTTGACAAGGAGAAGCAGGTCGCGCAGTTAAAGGAACAAGTGAAGCAGGTCTCCGATTTTGAAATCCGGAAGAAAGTATTGGAAGACAAGAATCGTATTATCGATGAATTGGAAAAATCACGTGTCGGTCCCGTCAAGGTGCTTGATCACGTCAGTCAAAGCTTGGAGCCGTTGAAAGTGTGGCTCATACGAGTCGCAGTCACAGGGAAGGACATCGATCTTGAAGGTCGTGCTGCGACCAACGATGACGTGGTGGAATTTGTGAACAACCTGCGCCGGACCGATCATTTTTCGAATATCAATCTTCAAGAAAGTCGGGCTGCAGTGGAGAGTCAACTTAATATCTACCAGTTTAAACTTGGTTTCCGTCTCAAAGGGTATGAATGATGAAGCTGCCTTCTATGAATCTTGAGCTATTGCGGTCGATCCCCTTGGTTCAGAAACTCGGGCTTCTCGTTATGGTTCTTGCCGGGATTATTGTCGGGTTCTATTACTTTGTTGCTGAACCAAAATCTATGGAGATTGCCGGGCTCCAGGGAGCGATTGGTACGCTCGACAGCGAGATTCAAACGTTGACCATTAAAGTTAAACATCTTGATGAGCTCATTGCTGCCAGTAAGCAACTTGAGATTGAGCTTGCGAAGAAGAAGGAACGGCTGCCGCCTGAAGGGGAAGCCGTTATGCTGCTCAAGCAGGTATCAGATTTGGGGATTCGTCTCGGGCTCGACATTAAGCTGTGGAAACCAAGTCCCAAGAGCGAAGATCCATCGAAGCTCTTTGTGCGGATGCCGGTGAACGTGGAGGTGTCAGGCGGCTACCATACGGCCGCTTTATTTTTCGATAGAATCAAAGCGATGCCGCGGATTGTTAAGGTGTCCTGGCCCAAGATGGGCGCTCCCAAGTTTGAGAAGGGGCGTGTCGTCACACAGACTGTATTCGACCTTGTCGCGTATGCAGCACCGGAGGAGACCAAGTTGGTTGCAGCGGTTCCGGTAATTTCTCAGAAGAAATAGGGCGTAAAGTGGATGTATGCGAGGCCATAGAGTAGTGAATGCCATCTGTGAGAACTGGCGGTCGACCATGAAGACAAGAAGCATGATTCTAATTGGATGGGTTAGCCTGCTTGTCGCAGCTTGCCCAGGCTTTGCTGAGACAGGTTTGAGTGGTCACCTTCGACAAATTAGCCCAATGCGACAGGACTCCCTAAAGGTTCCTTCTCTCAACGATGTACCGAGGCACGCACCGTCTCCAACTCCAACCGTGGAAGCCGGTGATGGGAATGTTCAACCAGTTGACCCCAATTCACTGTTGGAATCGATGAGTATTCGCTCCTATGACCCCTCTGGGCGGCGCGACCCGTTCGCACCGGTGTTGCAATTGTTGGGACTCGGACCGATTGATCCCACATTACCTCCGCTCCAGCGTGTCGGGCTTACGGAGATGAATTTGATCGCTGTGATATGGGGAGCCTATGGCTATACGGCTATGATTCAGACTCCAGATGGAAACGGATATACGGTGCGTCGGGGAACGCGTATAGGCCCCAATAATGGCGTTGTGAGTGCTGTGACCGAGAAGGGCATTGTGGTGCAGGAACGGTTTACAGATGTGTATGGGAGTAAACAGGAGCGGGAATATGTCAAGCTCCTTCACCCGAAAGAAGGCGCAGAATGACACTTAAGCTGGCCACGACAACGACAACATTTGTTTGCGTACTCTCGGCGGTGGGAGGGCTTAGTGTGCCAATAGCCATACCGTTAGAGGCGTCAACTGACATCCCTGCTGTTGAATCAGGTCCGTCTTCGATCATCGAAGGCGAACTGGCGCAGACCCTGACTCGTCTCGATGTTCAACGAGGCGCGAACGACATCCGGGTCATTATTTCTGGAGATGGAAGGTTGGCTCATGAGGTGGTGCGCCTTGATGAGCGGCGTCTTATGATCGATATCCCAGGAGTGGCTTCTGCCATACACAAGCCCATCATATCGGTCAATCACCCGATGCTGAAGCAAATGCGGCTGGGCTATCACGCGGACAAAGTACGAGTGGTATTGGATCTGGCCGGTAAGGTGGCTTACTCGGTTGAACCGCAAGGCCAGAATCTTATTGTGACGCTTCGTGAAGGCGCTAGTATGGATATGGACCCAGATCAAAATTCCTACCGCGCGGAGATGGATAAAGTCATAAAGTCGGACAATCCTATGCTGTTGCCAGTTCAGGCGGATGCCACCTCTCGGGTGGGTCATCGGGCAATAGCAACGGTTCGGCGGTCTTCGACGAAGTTTCATGTGCGGCCTGTCCAGATGACCTCCGACGCAGATAGTAATGAGAAGGGCATGCCAAAGGAGGATTTAGTTGTTGGAGAAACTCGTTTTGTCGGCCGACGCATTTCGCTCGATTTTCAACAGGCCGACATCAGTAATGTGCTGCGCCTCATTGCTGAGGTAAGTGGTTTTAACATGGTAGTGGGTGAGGGGGTCAAGAGTAAGGTGACGATGAAACTCGTCAGTGTGCCTTGGGATCAGGCACTCGATATGATTTTGAAGATGAATGGACTAGGCAAGATCAGGCAGGGCAATATCTTGTGGATCGATTCGCTGACGAACATTGCCAAACAGCAGAATGAAGAAGCGCTGGCGAAAGATGCCAAGGTGAAAGCAGAAGAATTGGTCGATCGAGTGTTCTATATTAGAAATCAGCAAGTAACAGAGCTTATGACTTCTCTTCGGCAATACTTGAGCCCAAGAGGGTTGATGCAAGCGAGCCCGGGGACCAATGCTCTAATCGTGCGGGACACGGAGAGCAAAATTGGGGTGATGAAACAGCTGGTTGATGGGCTCGATCTCGAAGTGCCTCAAGTCCAAATCGAAGCCCGGATTGTGCAGGCTGATACAACCTATTCCCGTTCGCTGGGAGTTCAGTGGGGTATCCAGAATGTCAACCAACTCGGGTCTTCTGGTGTGGCAAATTTCATGACGGGTAATACAGGTCCCTTTGGGGGGCAAACATCGAATTTTCTGGTGAATCTTCCCGCCACAGTTGGTGGCTTGACCTCGACGCCTGGTGTCGGGTTTACGATTGGGAAAACCAATGGAGCATTGTTGGATGTGCGGTTGTCGGCAGGTGAGTTACTCGGTCTGAGTAAAGTTATTGCTGCGCCGAAGGTCACGACTTTAGACAAGCGAGAAGCTAAGATTTCACAGGGAGAATCGATCCCGTTCCAGACCACCTCCCTCCAGGGAACTCAGACGACCTTTGTGGATGCAAACTTGGAACTGAATGTGACTCCTCAGATTACTTCACGAGATCCCAAGGAAACTGATAAGCAGATCATGATGAAGGTTCGCGCAACAAGAAACGCCGTGGGTGCGAGAAGCAATCCAGCCGGCCCCAGTATCGATCGCCGAGAAGCCAACACACAGGTCATTATCCGCGATGGCGAGACCATGGTGATCGGCGGGGTATTTATCGATACACAGAACAACAGCGTAATTGGCATTCCTTACCTCTCTCGTGTGCCTGTTTTGGGATGGCTCTTCAAACAGAAGAGCGAAGCTGTAGCGAAACAAGAGCTGCTTATCTTCTTAACGCCCAGTATCGTCAAGAGCTAGCAGGGTGCAGGGAAAGTCAGCCGGCATACACAGCTCCTTGCTTAGGCGGGTGAGTGTACTGCCTGAGCGATACTAACCAGAACACGATCTTACCCGGTAAACCAGACCGACCCGACCAACCAGATGGTTTATACTGCCCGTGATGGCCGCCGATATACAAACCGGTGACGGTTTGGCATACCCACATTGCTCTTTAGCGCCTACTAGAAATGGACATTCGAATTCCTCGTGGAGAGGAGCTTACGAATAGTGGGCCTTCTAGGTTCATGCGTCATCTCAATCCTCCGGTGTAGTCTCCTGTCTCCCGCGTATGCCCACATCATTGGTTCATGATACCGTAAGTTCCCGCAAACTGAGACGGTTCAAAAGGAGAACTTTCTGGCAGAATAGCCACCTCTTAGCCAGGAGGTTCCCTGCGTCAGTCGAAGTTTATCCAGACTCAGATCGTCAGTATTCTGAAGGAGGCCGATGACGGTCGCTCGCTCAACGATATCTAGCGGAAATACGGCATCAGCTCTGCCACGTACTACCAGTGAAACATCACGTATGAGGGGTGGAGGCTTCAGACATTAAGCGGCTGAAAAAACTCGCACACGAGAACGACCGTCTCAAACGGATGTATGTCGACCTGTCGCTGGAGAATGCGGCGCTGAAGGAGATCATCGCAAAAAAAACTCTACGGCCTGCTGAGCGGCGAGAGGTTGTCACGCACCTGGTTATGGTGAGAGGCCTTCAGGTTCAGCAGACCTGTCGAGCAGTGGGACTGGGGCGGGCCACGTATTATCGTCCCCTCATGGACTGGGCAGGAGTGATGCGTCTGTAATTATCGCTCTGACAACCCTCGTGGTCGCCAAGGGTCGCTGCGGCTTCTGGCAGTGTTGCGATCGATTGCAGCTCGATGGACATCGTGCAATCACAAACGGCTCCCGATCCGGTGCCGTCAGCCATTCGTGGTGGTGCCTCAGCCAAACGCGGTGTGGGCCGTTGATTTGAGCGACACCCTCTACGGGGGGCCGACGGTTTGGGACTTGAATATTGGATGAAGGGGTGCGGGTGGGCTTGGCCATCGAAGTGGATACGTCGTTGCCAGCCGAACGAGTGGTGCGCGTGCCGGCCTGGCGGGGCCAGCCGCAGGCGATTCGGCTCGACACTGGCCCGGAGTTTCTCGCAGAGCGCTTTATCTCCTGGTGTGCAGAGCGGGGGATCGAGCTGCGTTATATTTAATTGAGGGAATCGGATCAAAAGGCCTTCATCGAGCACTAAAATCGGACCGATCGATGAGCAGTGCTCAATGCCTATGTGTTTGAGTCAGTGGATCAGGTGCGAGAGATCACCGCAGAATAGTTGCAGAGTTACAACGAAGAACGGCGCCATGACGCATTGGCAGGTCTCTCACCCGCCACGTATCGGGCTCGACTTGAAGCCAGAAGTTCTCCTGTCGAAGTGGGTCCTTGACGGGTGAGCGTACGATACCTCAACAGTTTCGTGCTTCTAGTCGAGATAACGACTTCCGCGGATCCGGCTGCTCAGGAGGCTGTAGTAGGCCTCACGCGAGTACATCTGAGCTATCATCAAATGCGACCATTTGACACGGAGGTGCCCTGAAAACCTTCTAGTTTCCAGACCGTTGTGATACCATCCCCAGTTGTGAACCGATCGCAATTCATCGTCGTCGTCGGCAAAGTGGGCTATGGATACAAGCGTTCCTATCCACAAAGAGTCTGATGGGGGACTAGGGTATCGAGTCAGGAGAGGCCATCATTGAACATGACTGGTATGGCGGAACAGATTATACCGGTGGCCTTAGGGGCACGAAGCTATGACATCGTCCTTCATCCTGGCTTACTTTCGACAGTGGGCGACAGGCTGAACGCCTTTACGACCTCTCCGAAGATCGCGGTTGTGACAGATAGGCATGTGGCAAGCCATTATCTTCAAAAAACGCTCCGCTCGCTTCGCAAGGCAGGATACGATCCGACAGAAATTATCTTGCCTCCGGGAGAGCGAACGAAGACGCTTGGAACAGTCGCCAAGGTTCTTGACACGTTAGCCAGGCACAAGTTTGAACGACAGTCTCTGTTATTGGCTCTCGGTGGTGGAGTAATTGGCGATGTGACCGGTTTTGCTGCTGCGATCTATCAACGAGGAATCCCGTTCGTGCAAGTGCCGACTACGCTTGTGGCTCAAGTGGATTCCAGTGTCGGGGGTAAAACCGGTGTGGACCATCAGTTGGGGAAAAATCTCATCGGAGCATTTTACCAGCCGCGTGCCGTATTGATCGATCCGGTTACGTTACGCACATTGCCAGGCCGCGAATGGATTGCTGGATTGGCCGAAGTGATCAAATACGGCATTATCGCTGACGAAGGCTTCTTTGCGTTTCTGGAGCAGGAAATTTCTTCGCTGTTGAAAATGAAAAAAGAGCCTGTTCTCCGCGTGATTAAACGATCTTGTGAGATCAAGGTGCAAGTGGTTACCGCTGACGAGCGGGAGTCGAACCGTCGACGCATTCTCAATTATGGCCACACGATCGGACATGCTCTGGAGTCACTTGCAGGCTATCGTGGGTTGATTCATGGTGAAGCAGTGGGGATTGGATTAGTGCAAGAAGCGGATTTGGCTTGCCATATGGGTCTCTGCGGGCGGGACGTGGTTGAACGGATCGGAACCCTGGTGCGGCGTGCCGGGCTGTCCGATCATGTTTCATCGTCATCCTTTTCGCGCCTCTGGAGTGCCATGCGGCATGACAAAAAGGTGGTGGGAGGGCAGGTCGTCGGAGTGTGGCCGGTAAAGATCGGGGAAGTGGTTATTCG
>JBBRRN010000109.1:0-9497 GCA_038200685.1 Nitrospirales bacterium | reverse complement strand
GCAAGACACCTCCGTCGACGGCGACTCGATCGAAGAGGTCGACGCGCAACCGATCGAAGGTCGCATAGGCCCAGTCGATATCCTGGCTGGTGAGCCCTCGCTCGAATCGTTGCCGAACCTGAACGAGGAAGGCTTCGTACTGAGGAATGGCTTCGTGCCGGTGCCGCGCCAGCAGCGGCGTGAGCCGCTCGGCCACGTCGTGGCGCTGATCTGCGGTGAGATCGAAATAGTGATCGACCTGCCAAAGGATGATCCAGTCGGCATAGCGATAGGTGAGGGTGAGTGAGCAGCCTGCGAGGAGGACCAGCAGACCGGCGGCACACCACGTCCACAGGCGATGTCGCCCGACCTTCTTCGTCATCTCTGTTGCAGGGTGAATCATGACTCTTTCGGTTATGTTCTCAAGAGTCCGGCGGTGAATCAAGGGACGAAGAGGGCGACTGACGGGAAACGCGCGACTCCTGGCTGGTTGGTCTGGCTGGTCTATTCGGTCTGTCTTGTTGTACGAACAACCGTCGTCAGATCGAGGATGACACATTCGAGGAGAGCGACGCGCAATTACCGCTCCAACTTGCGCTTCCTCCACTGTTCCCGAACAGCCATGCGAAGGGAACACTCACGCTCCGCAGCAATCTTGACTGACTCAGGATGATCAGATGTGGGTCTAAAGCAATCGTCGCACCAGTGGCGCGACTTTCTTATTCATGCGACTGGAAGACGTTGAGGATTGTTCATGGCAGAGAACGATGCAGATGGTCGCGGATCGTTCCCCGCAGTAGAACGGTCAATGTCGGACAGGCGCTTAGCTAGAAAAGGACCGATTGCCAGAGTGACGCAATCCAATTCTTGAGGAAAGACAACCAGTCCTCTTCGACTGGCTCTGGCGGCTGAATGCGGGCCGGCGGCTTAGGGGTAGCCACGGGCTGATTGACGGGTGCTGCCGTTGTCATCACGGTCGGCTTCGGAGCAAGCTCGTTCGAAACCGCAGTCAGCGCTGGAGGAACAAGAGGCGTCTTAACCGGCTCGTTGGTAACTGCGGCTGGTTGAGAGGTCGTTGACCCATAAAGTGCTTCTATCGAGCCCAGTTGTGACGTATAGTTGTCGACGGTTGACTGCAGAGTGACCTGCTCTTTGCTTGCACGTTTGATTACATAGCGCAGGCTCTTCTGCTGAGCGGTCAGTTGCTGGATCGAACGATTGAGCGTGCCCAACCGTTGGTGCGATGCAGCACGCGCGGCCTTCATTTCTTTCTTGGCTTGTTGGAGTGCCGACGAAGCGATCTCTTTTTGTCTTTCGAGGTCGCTTTGGCGTTCCTGGAGGACGTTGACTTGTTGGGTGAGCCCCTGCGTTTCTGTTCTGGCGGTATAGAGTTCGGCTTTCGTCGAGCCGAGATCAGCGGTGGCGCTATCGTAGGTGCTCCTCGTGACACAGGCGCCGGTAGTGAGTGTGGTGAGACACAACATTCCGACTGCTGCAGTGCGAATCTTATTGCCTCGCCTCACGGTGTTGTCTTCAGCGCAATCACTTAGCATGCTGCTCCTCTATGACTCCGTCATCTCGTGATGTGTAAGACGCGGCACAAATGGGAAGTATCAAACTGCATGCTAACCAGTATAATTTTTGATGGGAATGCGCAAGCAAAACACCGATTCCTGCACAAGAGCAAGGCGCGTTTCGACATACCGAGGTTGAGCAACCATGGAGACCGGCAGTTTCAGCATCCTAATGGAACAGTAGTGGCTCTGTGAGCGCTCTCAGCGCACTGAGGGGTTTTGCCCCTATCCTCAGAGAAGTTTGGATGCCCAGGCCACCCATGACACTATGGACTCTGAAATATTCTTTTGAACTTCTCTCGCAGGCTGCGGAAAAACTCTGTTTACACGTCGATGGCAACAAAGCCGCAGGATGTTCAAAAGCCTCGCTCTGTACAACTGCCGCCAATCGAAGCACAGGGGAATGCATAACGCTTCCGGATTATGCTGAGCATGCGTGTGAGGCAAGAAGCCGCTGGTGGACTCTATGGAGCGTCCGGCTTGTTGATCGGTGAGGCAACCGCGGTGAGATACCGCCGTAGAATGGATTGTTCGATTCGTGAACGGCCGCGATCAGGAGCTGGAAAGCGTAGCACCAACTGGATACGCCCTGATTCGATGACTTGGATGGTAACGCGAGGCTCCGGCGATGGAGCTTCGAGTAGATTGGTCTGTTCCAACAACTTCATCTGTCGGCTGGCTTCACCCATAAATGGGGCACATTCTGCCTTTGCCGCATCGAGCAGGCGCCATTCGGCATCTCGCCAGTCCTCATTGTCCTTGAGGGGAATCGCAAGAATATAGAGCCCATAATCTTGGTCAGGATTCTCTTTGACCAAGGGATTCATAAATAGCAAGCTGTTCGGAAACACGGTCACGCGACCGGTATAGAGATGCGACGCTTGGCCCGGTCCGATCTCAAGGAGCTTGGTCGCAAAGATGTCATGGTCCAAGACGACACCGCGATGACCGGCGATCTGAATGCGATCACCTACCGAGTAGACCTTTCCCCCTACTCGTAACGCTGCTCCACTCCAACAGAGAATAAGCTCTTTCGTCGCCAACACAAGCGCTGCTGCAACCGCCACGAGGGATACAGCAAAGGCTTGAAGTTCGTGCGCCCAGATGACGAGCAACCCCACCAGCAGCACAGACACCATGGTATTGCGGACAGAGACCACCCATCGACGTTTCGCCTCCATCGAGAGAGTTGGATTCTTCGAGATTGCCCGTACGATCAACGCGCGCGCGATGAGGAGGAAGAGCAGCAGCAGCAGCGAGGAAAGCCCGTCGAGCACAGCCGAACTGTCGATGTGTGGTAACCAGGCAGACATGGATTACCGCATCAGACCATTAAATTGTGACTCTTGCAAAATGTTTCTCAATCCTGTTTTCGGCGAGCGAGGCTCACACGAAGGATGTAGAGAGTGGCCTCCGTACGAAGTACTTGCGGGGAGCGTTCTATAAGTCGGAATGTTGTAACAGTCTCACCTTAATTGGCGTTCAGCGTATCATGGGTTCCCGGCACACATTCTTCACGTTTCCACTGTTTCAGGATCTTCTGTTGGTTGAAGGTCAGGGTATACCGGTAGCAATACAACATGGCCTTGGGGCCATCTACTATTGAAGTGGCGGCCTGCTGCGCCTTGTCGGTGATGTGGGAAAAGCCCATTGAAGTCAATTCTTTGTCACTGATCGGAACACGATAGGTCCAGACCGTATCCCCCCCGAGAGCCGGGGTCTTCGCCGTATGGGGCGACCCGAACGTCTCCGCCACCTCGTCTTGCGTGAGTCGATCCACACCACTTTTGAAATAGCCGTCGCGCCACGGCCCCCCGCAAGCGAGCATCGCTCCTGCGAGGATGAACACCCCAACCGCCAGCATATATTGATGTACCCGTCTCATGACTTAGGCGGGTCTTTGATCACTTGCATGCGCTTCACGGAACAATAGAGCGCATACCCTTGGGCCAACATGCCGGTGACCAGCAAGCCCAGCGCCGTTTTCATCCACTGCGCTCCCGTGTCTTCCAGTCCATACATCCCTACGACGAACCCGAGCGCGATCGACACGATCCCCACAAATCGCGCAATCATCCCCTTCGTCCGCCAGTGATTAGACGCCGGATCATCGAGCATCGCCATCGTAGAGGTACGCTACACTGGAAAGCGCAGCCGGTTCAACAGGTCATTAAGAAGATCGTCCAGCCTCTTCCAGAGTCGCGATGCATGAACCGCCCGACAGCCTCGAGGCACGAGAGGGGATAACTGAGCGCACGCGCAAGAAGTCTCTTCCTTATGTGCCCAATCGTTCGACAATGGATTCTGCCGGATACGTCACGATTTCCGCCAACGTGGGATGATAGTGCGGCATGCGCAACAGATCGGCCGCAGTCCCACGGTAATACATGACCGCGATCAGTTCGTGAATCAATTCACCTGCCTCCGGGCCGACGATCTGCGCGCCAAGAATCTCACCGGTCTGAGGCGCCGCGAGCAACTTCGCAAACCCCTGCGTCGCACCAAGACACAGCGCCTTTCCATGGTCGGCAAACGGATAGGAGGCTGCGAGATAGGGAATCATGTCGGCTTGCGCGCACACTTCATTCAGTCCCAGCACTGCAACCTGAGGATCGGTAAAGACCACTTCCGTATAGAGGCGATGATCGATCCTCTTTGCCGGCCGATCTGCATGCGTGGCGTTGTACGCAGCAACTTCGCCCTGCTGGATGGCAAGATGCACAATGGGCGTGACATCGTTCACGTCGCCCACGGCATAAATATGTGGCTGCGATGTACGCATGGCGCTGTCAACCACAATCCGTCCGCCGTCGACCGTGACGTCTGCCAGATCGAGGCGAAGCCCTTCAATGTTGGGCTGTCGACCTAAGGCCTGAAGAATCTCTTGGCTCACATAGGATCGCTCACGTCCGTCTGTCACCGCCCATACCGTCTTCCCTGTTGTGCTCCGAGTGACACGCAGTAACTGCGTGTCCGTCACGACTTCGATGCCCTCGTCAATCAATGCAGCCTCAAGCGCACGCCCGACATCCTCATCCATCTCAGAAAGGAGCGTGCGTCCCCGTTGAAGAATCGTGACCTTCGTTCCTAGTCGAGCGAAGAATTGGCTGAGTTCAAGGGCCACAGCCCCACCGCCCAAAACGATCAACGAACCCGGTTGAGTGCGGAGATCCAGGATCGTGTCGCTCGTGAAATATCCAGCTTGGGCCAAGCCAGGAATCGGAACCTCACTGGGCCTCGACCCGGTGGCGATAATGAACGAGCCGGCCGATAGGATGGTGTCTTCGACGGCGATTTCGCGGGGCGAAAGGAAAACTGCTTGCGACTGATAGAGCGTGAGTCTCGGGTCGCGAAGCTGCTGAATGCGATACTCCGCAAACTCGCGGACCATCCGATCCTTACGATCCACGATCGCAGACAGATCGGCATGGACCGAAACTGGGGAGAGCCCAAACTCCTTCGCCCGTCTGAGAAGGGCCGCGACCTCGGCAGAACGCAGGATCGCCTTTGTCGGCATACAGCCACGCAGGATACAGAGCCCCCCAAGTGGCCCCTGATCCACAATGGCCACGTCGGCGCCGGCATCGCGCACAGTCCGTGCTGCGGCATAGCCTGCCGACCCACCGCCGATCACGATAACATCATGTGTCTTGCGCGTTGAAGCCAAACTCTGTGATTTCATCGTGCATTCCCTTTATAGTATGACGTCAGGAGGGGAAGAATACACGATGGTACAACCTGGTCGCTATCGCCACTATAAAGGGGAGGAATATGAGGTACTGGGAGTGGCTCGACACTCAGAAACAGAAGAGGAGTATGTAGTCTATCGGGCACTCTATGGCACCCGCGGGCTATGGATCAGACCAACGGCAATGTTTCTGGAAACCGTGATCGTTGATGGGCATGCTTGTCCTCGGTTTCAGTTCATTGCCGCCTCTTAGCGCCCACCAAGACCCTTCGATCTCGTTCGCGATCCTAATTCCCCACCTCTCCCCATCGGTCGTTCAGGCCAAGCCGTCCGAGCTTAAGTACTTACCGCTATCTTCCGATAGAGACGGTACGAGGTCCATCATGCCGATTACCCACGCAGTCAATGGCATCGTCGAAATGCATCCTGTCTTACCGGTGTCTCCGCGCCTACCTGCCGCTCACGTTATGGCAGCTGGGCGAGAGGATCGCTCAAAGGATCAGGAGCGCCAAACTGCTGACCACGCAACACGCCTCGCTCAACAGGCATACCAGCAACAAGTGCAGCAGGATCCTGCACCGAAACCGGCTCTCCTCGCACAGGATATCATGACCTCTCCCGTCACATGTTTGCCGTCCGACAGTACGCTGCTGGACGCATGGACGGTGATGCAACGCAAGGGGATTCACCATCTCCCCGTGACGTCGGTCCATGGAACGTTGGTCGGAATGATTTCGAACGACGACCTGCTGCTCTACTCGCATGAGTTGGAAACCGTCGATTCGACGGGACCGTTCGCCGAGCACAAGCTCGCAGGTATCATGAGCAGTCAGGTCTTGTCCGCCACTCCGATGACTGAGATCCGTGAAATCGCCCACGCCATGCTCGATGAACAGGTCAATGCGATTCCGATCATCGACAACCTCCGTCACCCGATCGGCATTCTGACCACCAGCGACATTCTCCGTGCCATCGTCCACCGAAGCCCTCTCGATCTCCGGACATAATCCACCCTGATTTATCTTGCGGCCTTGCGTCTCCGAACGACCGCAGGCTCACCGACGCCTGGACAGACCCCTAGCAGGCTACGGAAAACTCTGTGGGTACGCCTGACTTTAAATGGTCTGTACCTCTTGGACAATAGGAACACCCTTCGCAGGATGCTCAAAAAGCCTGTCCAGCAAGGCCGCAGCGAGCAAAGAGGCGAAGCCTACGCTTCGGTACGTTGAGCCTCTGAGCGATGCGAGAACGAAGCTGGCAGACTTTTTCAGCATCCTGCTAGGTCAACCAGGTCCATTGCGAAAAGGTAGCAGCTTGCCCGACTCTCTGTCCCTTTGCATCCACGACATTCCAGATGAGGGCGTTCTCGACGAGAAAGCGGCGTCCTGTTGAAGTAATTCTCACACCTCGGTAGGTGTCGAGATAGCCACGTGTTCTAGCTTGCTCCAACATCCATTCTCGCTCGGCTCGATTGATCGGCTCAGCCGTCAGCTGCGACGGTGTCTTGATGAGTTTCTCCCAGGTCAGCTCCCATAGCTCTAATGCGACTTGATTCCCGTAATTGAGGAGAGGATCTTCTTCCATCCCGTGAGATACAACGACAAAGGGAGACCTGTAGAGTTTGTGGGCCTGACAATCTGGATCTCCCACTCGCTCGAGTAGTTCACGGGTAGTCCAGTGACGAAAACTGTTGAGGAGCAGTTGCGACCATTCGACGATGGCAGGATTCGTCCATATTTGAGAAGTCACGGCACGATCCTCCGGCACAATCGCAGGGAAAGGGCCTCGAACTCACCGACCACGCGATGTACCACGTCCGTTCGGTCAACACAAGAATATGGTAAGGACTCTTGTACAGACCATGGGAGGACTCTGTATAATGTGCCTCCACTCGGATATACCCTCCGGGAGACACCGCTCATTGAGGAGTGACCATGGCTGCTCAGACCCTCTTCGACAAAATCTGGGAATCCCACGTCGTCCGCGCAGAGCCGGACGGGACGACCCTTCTCTATATCGATCGTCAGCTCGTCCACGAAGTCACGTCACCGCAAGCGTTTGAAGGACTCAAGCTCTCGGGCCGTCGGCCTCGACGCCCTAATGCCACATTAGCGGTGCCGGATCACAATGTCCCCACGACCGACCGCGCCCTGGGCATCACCGATCTCCTCAGTGCGAAACAGATCCAGACGCTGGAGGAAAATTGCCGTAACTTCGGCATCACGCTCTTTGGCATGAACGACATCCGTCAAGGCGTAGTGCACGTGATCGGGCCCGAACAGGGCTTTACCCTGCCGGAGACGACCATCGTATGCGGCGATTCACACACGTCGACACATGGAGCGTTTGGCGCATTGGCCTTCGGCATCGGCACGAGTGAGGTGGAGCATGTCTTGGCCACCCAGTGCTTGGTGCAGAAACGACCCAAGACCATGGAGATCCGCGTCGACGGGGTCTTGCCGAGTCTCTGTTCTGCGAAAGATGTGATTCTGGCCATCATCGGAAAGATCGGCACAGCCGGCGGGACCGGCTATGTCATCGAGTACACGGGCTCGGCCATCCGAGCCCTCAGCATGGAAGGGCGCATGACGCTCTGCAACATGTCGATCGAGGCCGGAGCCCGCGCTGGCATGGTCGCACCGGACGAGAAGACCATCGCCTACATCAAGGGCCGGCCGCTGGCGCCAAAGGGCGAGTTGTTCGAGCAGGCCGTGCGAGCCTGGCAGCAGCTGACAACCGACGTGAACGCCAGGTACGATGCGACGGTCGCGTTGAAGGCAGAAGATATCGCTCCGCAAGTGAGCTGGGGTACCAGCCCCGGTATGGTTATCGGCGTAGATGGGAAGGTCCCGGACCCACGCACGATGGCCGATGAGAACACCCGCAAGGCGACCGAGCAGGCGCTGGCATACATGGGCCTCACCGCTAACATGCCAATCACCGAGATCACGATCGACAAGGTCTTCATCGGCTCGTGCACGAATGCACGGATCGAGGATCTTCGCCTGGCCGCAAGCTTGGCCAAGGGAAAACATGTCGCGAAGACCGTTCACGCGATGGTCGTGCCCGGTTCCGGTCTCGTGAAGCAGCAAGCCGAACAGGAAGGACTCGACCAATTGTTCAAAGAAGCCGGATTCGAATGGCGGGAAGCCGGCTGCAGTATGTGCCTGGCGATGAATGCCGACGTGCTTCAGCCTGGAGAGCGTTGCGCCTCGACCAGCAATCGAAACTTCGAAGGGCGCCAGGGGGCCGGCGGCCGGACTCATCTCGTGTCGCCGGCGATGGCCGTCGCTGCCGCTGTCGAAGGGCATTTCGTCGATATCAGAAACTGGGCGTGAGGGGATTAACGAACGAATTGCGACAGGTCGCTTACGCCTTACACTTCGCGACTCACCTTTCACGAGGATTACAATGCAGCCCTTTACATCTCTGACCGGTCTGGTCGCGCCGTTGGACCGCGTGAATGTCGATACCGATCAAATCATCCCGAAGCAATTTCTGAAGACGATCAAGCGAACCGGGCTCCGCGAAGGGTTGTTCTACGATTGGCGCAAGCAGAAGGATGGGTCACAGGACCTGGCGTTTTTTTTGAATCAACCGCGCTTCCAGGGCGCGACGATTCTCCTGACGCGCGATAACTTCGGATGTGGGTCGTCGCGTGAACATGCTCCTTGGGCTCTTCTCGACCAGGGTTTCCGTTGCATCATTGCACCAAGTTTTGCCGACATCTTCTACAACAACTGTTTCCAAAACGGCATGCTACCCGTGGCGTTGAAGGCCGACGAAGTCCTCACCATGATGAACGACATCTTGACGAAGCCCGGATACCAACTGACGGTGGACCTCGGAAATCAAACAGTGACCACCCCGGATGGCACACGCTCCTACTTCGAGATTGATCCTTTCAGAAAAGATTGTTTGTATCGTGGTCTCGACGCCATCGGCTTGACCTTGCAATACGAGACTACCATCGTGGCTTACGAAACTCGACGAAAGACCGAGGCTCCCTGGTTATTCACGGATCTTCGCTAGGAGCCTGTCCAATATTGCCTTCGTGACGAGGCGAAGGAGAGGCGACCAGATGCAAGACCTCAGGCCCAGAAAAACCGGAGGCGTCTTCACTGGGACAGGTTCCTATAACCTAGGAGAAACTCGATGATAAAGCTGTTTGTGCTGTTACTGATCTTCATCGGCGCGGCCTATCTGCTCGTCGCCTTCAACTACAGCTACTCCGATGGAAACAGAGCCGGCTATAT
>JBBRRN010000108.1:0-9544 GCA_038200685.1 Nitrospirales bacterium | reverse complement strand
GGTCTCAATGTTTAACATCTTTAAGTATTTTAGAAGCAACCAGCCCGTGGAGGAAGGAAAGGCGAGGGAGCAAGGAAAAGAATGGGAAGAATTACCGCTTCAACAGCTTATCCTTATGGATGAAGAAAAGTTTGAACAGTATATGAGGGACGATCTTAAAAACTTTGAGAAGAATGACTTTCTCGGTAAAGCTGCGGACGCTAAACACGATGCACTTACAGCCGTCAAAGCAAAACAATATGACAAGGCATGGCGATTAGCAAAAGCTAAACTGTATGAAGCATGCCTCTCGATGTAACTTTACACGTTTGCAAACCTTAGCACTAGACGGATCAGTCAGTGAACACTTAGCAGATGTACTCCGTCTTGAAGGGAAGCACACTGCTGCATTGGCCCATATCGTTTACTGGGTTGCGTCATCAAGTCGCAAAACGAAGAGACAAAAACAAAATCTGCAGGCCTATTTCAGACGCGCTAACCTTAAAAATGTAGAATTCCAAGACCTTGAACAATTCATGGAGGGTATTAAGGAGAACCCGGATTTCCGGTTAGTTCAAGATCAAATGAGGCGTTGGGAATAGAATCTCTTATTACGATTTCGCAGTGAGTCCTGCTAAGCCGCGGGTCGCCAGCCGGTACAGGAGAGATTCCAGATCGTGCCTTGGCCTTGGAAGGGCCCGGCGTTGTAGTGTCGGCGCAGTGCACAGGAAAGCGGCGGTAGGTACGAAGCATGAAGGGCATGAGGGCCTTGCACGGAGGCCCATCCTAATGCTGCCGGGGTTGGATTGGCAACAGTGAGGTCGTGTATCGAAGACGAAGCGTTAGAGGCTGCGCACGAAGTTGATCTGCACTTCGTAGCTGGGCCACATCCGTAAGAATTCCTCTTCGCCGGTCGCCTCGATCATCCGTCCGAGCCAGAGCCGTTCATCCGCTGACAGGACGGCAAGAATCTTCTGGAGAGACAGGCCATCCGGCGCGAGGTTCAACGGCTCGGAGTAGTCTGGCGCGGTTGGGCGGGCAACTGGCTGCGGGTCGTCATCGTCGAAGGGATCATACGGCAAGTCCGGCATAATCCCGTCTTTCCGCATCTGCGCGAGGTCTTTCGCAATGGCCTCCCGCGCCTCTATCGCTTCTGACGTGGTGAGTGTGGGCTGGATGTTCAGAATCAATTCCTTCGTGATCCTCGATAATTGATTCGTGCTCAGCATGCGAGATCCTCCAGACCCGGTAGGACCAGACCTTCTCTTTTTGAAAGTGGCCTTTGAGAGGCTTGCCGTCGAGGGGGCGCTCAGCGAGATGACGGAGGGCTTCTTTGACCCGTTCTCGTGTGGGGTCGTCAACAATCCTTGAGGTCTTTGAGGGCTTGCGGTGTGAGACGGACTTGCCTCACTGCTCCTCACCGAACGCGGCCTTGAAGGAGTGAAATTTCCCGGCTTTGGCTTCTTTCAATCCCTGCTTGAGGGATTTGACCGCCTTCGGATTCGACAACAGCTCCAATGTCCCCACCCAACTTTCGAATTCATCGGCTCCCATCACCACCGCCTCAGGCCATCCATTCTTCGTCACGACTATCCGTTCTGAGAGCCGACCCGCACGATCGACGATATCGGAGAATTGATTTCGCGCTTGTTTCAGCGAAAGTGTCTTCGTCATATGGCTCTCCTTGTGTTTGAAAAGCCTACAGAATTGTGGCTCTTTCGGCAAGCCGTGACTGAGAAGGAAAATGTGTCGGCCATCCAGTTCCATTGAAGCCTGACACTCGTCGAGACTCGGCCAGGACCAGAACTGAAGAAAAACCGTATGGCGCTAAGGTGAGGAATCGGGCGGGACGAGCGGCTCCAGAGTTTTGATCAGCTCAGGAATGTCACGGTTCGCAATCTTCCATGCCCGGTGGAAGTCGACCTGAAAATAGTCATGGACCACAACATTCCGGAAGCCCATGATTTTCCTCCAAGGAATCTCAGTGTGGGTATTTCGAAATTCTAGAGAGACGCGCTTAGCCGTTTCACCGAGCACAGTACACTGAAGCAGCACGGCATCCTGGTCCCGGCGGCTGGTGAGGAAGTCCGACTCTTGCAGCCCACTCGTGTATTCCCGTATTTGCTTCGCTGCCTGAAGCATATCGAGCAGGAGCGAGTCGTCACGCTGCATACACGGCTTCCATGTGGGAGAGAATGTGCTTGCGCCGGATGTAGTTCCGGCTTTCCTCCACCAATCGCTTCTCAACCAGATCGACCGCTCGTCCAAACAGCGCCTCCAACTCCTCCTTCATGTCCAGCAAATGCTCAATCCCCCAGTCTGAATCGGGGCTGAACGTCACCAGCATATCCACATCGCTGTCCGGACGGAAATCCTCTCGGAGCACGGAACCGAAGAGAGCCAGCTCGGTAATCTTCCATTTTTGGCAGAAGGCCGCAATCCGGTCTTTCGGCACCATAATCTGAATCTTGCCGCTCATAGTGTGACCTCGGCGATAATTAACCTTCTCGTCATTCGATCGTCCAGGCCCAAGCCTCAACTTTTTTTGATGGTAGCATTCCTTTTGTGCAATGTCATGCGAGGATAGGCCCAACCTTGTCCATATTAAAATGGCCTTTCAGCCACTTGCCGTCAAGGGAATGCTTGATGTGGAGACGGTCTGGATCTGACGTGCTGGCTACTTTTTACTTCAGGGACGATTTGGGCGTATCCTGCCAGTCATGAAACGGTGGGTTCTGTATCTGATCGCTGTGCCCCTTGGGTTGGGGGGATTGGTGTACCTCGTCGGATTGAATTTTTCAGTTAATTTAGCCGACATGTGGAGTAGGGACTATCAACCAAAGAACACACCGCGCAATGTCGGAAGGGTCCCGGAAGGGAACGCAGTCCCTAACGAGATACTGAGGCTACGGCACAAGCATCAACTGAGACCGCTGACTGAACGGGAAGAGGGAACACGCATACAGGATTTGCCGAATGGCATATACGGGTTCTCAATGTGTAGCGTCGTCGAGTTACGCGCGATGCGTGGCGACACATTCTCGTTGGAGATTCAGAAGCATGATGGGATCATCTTCTATGTTGGGTATGCCTCTGACGAAGAGATAGCACAATATCTGACTCGCCAGAAAAACTTTCATATCCTCACGTCCCCATACCCAAGGAAAGGGGCCTCATCCCTGTTCGACATCCCTGTCGAGTTTGTCTCAAAATGCGAGGAACGCCCGGATGGAGAGGGTGTTCTTTTTGATCTGTTCGTGAAAGTTATCCCCGAGTTGCAAATCTAAATAGGAATCGAGGCTCTGCATGAGCGGCTTTCTCGCGCTGGCGCTGGCAATCGGAATCGTCTTTGGCGCGCGCAAGCTCTGCGAGCTGATTCGAGCGCCACGTTGGTTCGCGAAGTATTTGTTCATCTACGCGTTTCTCGTCATCACCTACTTTCTTGCGGAAGAGATCGTTCCTGAATCCAAGAAACCGTGGGGTATTTGGCTTGCCATGCTCGGTGCAGCAACTGGAATAATCCCAGTAGGGTTCATTGTATTTAAACACATCGAAGACGACGACGGAAAAGCACGGGATTCCTCTCGACACCACTCAGAGTAGGACTCACAAAAAAATGGGGTCTGCCATAAGTATGAAATTGTTGATCTCTTACTATCGCCTCGGCACTGCCATCCGTCCACTACCCACGGTTTTACGCTTCAAGAACTAAGACTTTCACAGTCTGAATTTCCTGTTCCCCCTGAGCGGGGGGGCTGGCAGGGGCGGATGTCCCCGGAGGCGCGGGAGCCTGCAAGGCTTGATCTGGAATGAAAGCGAAACCCTCCTTCCTCTACGTGATGGCACACTACAATTAATAATTGACAGAACGCAGTTACCGGCTGTTCAATGATCACCATGAAGGGCATTCACATCGGCTTATCGGGATATTCATACAAACCCTGGCA
Organism: Nitrospirales bacterium; assembly: GCA_038200685.1. GTDB lineage: Bacteria > Nitrospirota > Nitrospiria > Nitrospirales > Nitrospiraceae > Palsa-1315. The sequence continues at coordinate 5,618 of JBBRRN010000108.1, read as the reverse complement.
AGGTGTTGGACGGTTTTATCCCGAGAAACTGAAATCGACTGAGTTTCTCAGATACTACGCCTGCCGTTTCAAGACCGTCGAGCTTGATGGTATGTGGTATCGGTTGCCGACCGAGCAAACGGTGCGGGGATGGCTTGAACAGACGCCTTCTTCTTTCATCTTTTCACCAAAGGCACATCGGCAGATTACACATATGCATAGACTGCGACCGGACGTCCTTCCCTTTGTCGAGGTGATGCTGGATTGCTTGGCTCCACTGACGAAGCAAAACAGGCTGGGACCAGTCCTGGTGCAACTCCCGCCAAACTTTACACGCGATGATGATCGGCTCAAAGCATTTTTAGAGCAGGTCCCGCGAACTGTGCGCTGGGCGATCGAGTTTCGTCACGAATCTTGGCATACAACGGAAATAGAGGAACTCTTAAGGCACAATAACGTCAGTTGGGTAGTGGCAGAAATGGATGAGTCTCCAGCTCAGATCCGCGATACCGCTGAGTTCTGGTACGTGCGCTTGCGACGGAGCGAATATACCGAGGCGGCGTTATTGGAATGGGCCGCACGTTTCACTGATATGGCCCGGCAGGGGAAGGAGTGCTTCATCTACTGCAAACACGAGGATGAAGGATCGCCCTGGATATGGGCCGACCGCCTTCTTAAGCTCGTCGGGCGATAAATTCTACTCCCATCACGGCTACCTCGGACGCGCTCACTCCCATCGACCCCAAGACTGTCATACAGATCTACCCGATTCTCCATCTCTCCATCCCCGCATCTCTTCCAACAAAACCGCTCGCTACAGGCATCCTCCCACATTCAAAAGGATAAATATGCCGACAAACCCGGCATTCCTTGCCGAGCAACCGGTGCTCAGATTCCAAGGAACTTGTAGATCATGGGATTTGTGAGTGCTTTTACCTCTGTTGTGTACGGCACGGAAGTTGAGAAGGCCTTCCTGGCATTGAAGCGTGAATGAGTTCGTCTTGTCGAAACTGAGGACACAATGACCGGCATATCCAATCTGTGGGAATTTTTGAGTCGTGATGCGGCCTTCTTCGGGGGGTCCCAAAGTCCGATGCTGAGTTGGCTCGGGTCTTTTGGAATCATGCTCTTCTTTCTCTGGCACGTCATACGGTTGACGTGGGAGATATCCCGCGCGCAACGGCCACTCGATCGAGTACGCCCGATGCTGACCGCCCTCGCCCGCGATCGTGGCGATGTCGATAGTGAGCGATTCACGAGTCGCGCGCTGGTGGGATTCGCGCCTCGGGCAGGTCAGCCCGCATCCTCCTCTACCCGTATCGACTGCGACGACCTGACCACGCTCGACAGGGCCATGCAGAAAGAATCGATGTTTCTACAGCCCTGGGGGCAGTTTCGCAAGACGCTGATCCTGGAACATGTTCCGTGGTTCGTGGAACCGCGCATTTTCAGCACCCGCCGCGCGGAAGATATCTTCACGCAGGACGCGCTCCTAAGTCATCGAATCAACCTGGCCTTCTACAGCCAACTCCCTTCCCTGGTGACCGGCATCGGGTTGCTGCTGACGTTCCTTGCCTTGTTTATCGGCCTCAGTAAACTCCATGCAGATGGGCAGGAGATTGTCGGGATTCAGGGGCTCATTAACGGGCTGGCAGGAAAATTTCTCACGTCCATCGTCGGACTGATCGCCGCCAATCTGTTTACACTCATCGAAAAGCCGATGGTCTCCCGGCTCATGAATGCCCACCATACGTTTCTTGGCCTCATGGACAAACTCTTTCCCCGAAAAACCATGGAGCAGATGTTGGAGCAACTCACGCCGGTACACAACGTGCACAAGGGAGGAGGACAAGCCTCCGGCGGGGAACTCAGGGAATATGCCGGAAGAATGGGCACTGATAGTCTGGCAGCGCCTATAACTGAGCTGACCTCAGCTGTTCGATCTTTGACAAAATTGAAGCAAGACGAACAAACAGCGGGGCACCGTATGACGGCTGAACTGCCTCGAGCTCTCCGTGAAGAATTCGCGGCTCCGATGAAGGCGCTGAATGACTCGATTCATGAGCTCACCGCACTTCTGAAAGATTCGCACCTCAATCGGACTCAGGCGACAACGACCCTCGATGACCTCATGATCCGCCTGACGGACACGCTCGCTGAGCGGCGAATATCGTCCGACGTCGTCCGCTCTGAGGGAAGCCGTTTCTGGCCCAAACGATCGATGGTGTCCACGGAGCAGCCTCCCGCATGAGCCGCACAACACCACAGAGCTCCGGCGCCTCGCACACGACAATCGGCATCACCGATCTCATGACCTCGCTCGCCATCGTGTTCATCTTGCTCTTCGCAGCACAAATCACCAAAACCTCCTCCGCGGCACAGTCTGAACTGCAAGAAAACAAAGAAGATGTGCAGACGGCTCTACGCGACCACATTCAACGGTTAGGCCTCTCCCTCGATGCGGACCCCCGAGACCCGCTCGCGCTTGCAATCGTGGTTCCGGAAGATCGGCTGACCTTTGAGTTTGGAAAAAGCGCCTTGTCGCCTACGGCAGATCAGTTTCTTGAAGACGCGCTACCCTTCTATGTTGGGGCATTATGCGGGCCACTGCGTGACAAGATCGATTCGCTGGCCATCGAAGGACACACCGACGATCACGGCAGCGATGCGTTAAATTTGAAATTGAGACAAGAACTGTAGTTGGCGGTGATGGTGAAGGGCCTGGAGGTCGTTCAAGCTACAGAGCCGGCTGCGTACCAGTGTTTTCAAGAAATCACCTCAGCGACCGGGCGCGGCAGACAAGACTTGATCTATGACTCAATGGCCACGGTGAACCGCGATAAAAGCCGCCGGGTGATCTTCAAGATTCGCCTCCGCTCTGCTGAGCAACGTCATCGAGTCGAACGATCGACACACCCCCTCTAACAGGATGCTGCTAGTGCGATGGAGGCAGCACCGCTATCACGCGTAGCGGGCCGCCTGTCCCACCAGCAATTTTCATCGGCAAGGCGATCACATCGAATTCGCGATGTGGAAGATCGTGTAGATCGCTCAGATTTTCGAATACCGGCACGCTCTGGGTAAGGAGCACAACATGTGTCTCAAATTTGCTGGATTGCCCATAGTCGATCGAGGCGGTGTCGATGCCCACAGCTTTGACTTGGCGTTCACGCACGAGCCAGGCCGCCGCTTCAGGACGCAAACCAGGAAAATGGAGCGCGCGCACCGCTTCCGGCCCTCTCAGCTCTGTGCCAAGACACTGTTGCCTTGATGGCCAGTATCGGGCAAAGCCCGTGTCGAGTAACACAATCGACCTGTTTTGAATTCGCCCGTGCGCTGATTCCCATCGCTCGAAATCCTGGATGGTGATGAGGTAGTCCAGATCACGCGCGCATTGGGCTGTGACGTCGATTCGGACGCCGGCACCAATCAAGCGCTCGATCGGAACCTGATCCAACGTCCGCCCGCCCTTGGCAAAGTGAATCGGCGCATCGATGTAGGTGCCGCCATGTTCGGCCATCTCCAGGCGATTCGAAGCGTAATAGTACCCGCCCGGCATCTCGCCCGCCTGCTGGACAACGAGCTGAAAATTCTGTTCAGTCGGCCAGACAATCGTGTCCGCCCCGAAAGAATGCGTAAGGTCGATGAGTCGTGACTGTTCCCACGCAAGACGATCAATCCGAGAAGGGCCTTCCGCGCATCCCGCACCAACCAGCAGACACAACAGAACAAGCCAGCCGGCTCCTTGTTTACCTCCACACGCACGTGAGCAATGTGTCGACTCCTTCAACATGGCATACTCCTTCGTTCCGAAACCCTCTACAAATAGTGTCAGTCCACCGGGCAAGAAAGCAAACTGGGATATTCTGATTTTCCAATCCATGACTCCATTGTGATTTCGTCGAGGTGTGATAGAGTGAGGGCGGGCGCTGAGATTGTGAGTACCGGAGGCTCCAATGGGATTGATGAACTTTGCTGCTCTCAATCTCTCCGATTACGAGATCTCTCCTGAACAGGGTTTTCTCCCACAAGATCCCCTCGGCCACTTGCCTGATTCCCCCACGCTCAACGATCTTGGGCGCGAACTACCGAAATTACTGAGCGCTCGAACAGTTCGACGATTCATCGACGAGCACCGTCTGCTGGTTCCTTCCATCCCCTCTACATGGCGCACAGAAGATTATCGAGCTGCGATGAGAATTCTTTCGTTCTGCGGGCATGCCTATGTGTGGGAAGTGCCGGACCAGCCCGCTGCGACACTGCCGCCACAATTGGCACAACCCTGGCACCAGGTGGCCCAACGGCTTGGCCGACCGCCAGTTCTTTCCTACGCATCCTATGCGCTCGACAACTGGCGGCGACTCGACAAGGCCAAGCCGATTCAGCTCGACAACATGGTGCTGCTTCAAAATTTTCTTGGCGGTTTGGATGAAGAATGGTTTGTCGTGGTTCACATCCAGATTGAGCGGGAAGCGGGACCAGGGTTGACCGGACTCCTTCGAGCGTTGAGGGGTGCGGCTGAGAATAAGAAGGACGAGGTCTTGCTCGGGCTCACATCATTAGCGTTGGCCCAAACGGCAATGCGCGCCACGCTACTCAGAATGACAGAGCGCTGCGATCCCTATGTGTACTACAACCGCGTGAGGCCTTACCTCCACGGCTGGAAGAATAGCCCTAGCCTACCGAGCGGACTCTCCTACGAGAGCGTCGAAACCTATGCCGGACAGCCGCAGCAATTCCGAGGCGAAACCGGCGCGCAAAGCACGATTGTACCCTGTCTCGATGCCGGACTTGGAATCGCCCATGCACCCGATCCTTTAACCCTGTACTTACAGGAAATGCGCGACTATATGCCTCCGCGCCACCGATCGTTCATAGAGGTTCTGGAGAAGGCCACCGATGATCTCGGCCGCCCGTTGCTCGCCGGCTATGTTCGCGATCGGAAACTCAGCGCTCCTGAACTCTGGGCGGCCTATGGTGCCTGCGTCGATCTCCTCGCCAAATTTCGTGAGGTCCACATCGGCTACGCTGACAGTTATATTCACCGCCAACATCAGGCGCATGCCAGCAACCCCACAGCCGTGGGAACGGGCGGCACACCCTTCATGCAGTATCTCCAAAAGCACCTGGATGAAACGAAGCAAGCGCTCGTTGCGTGACGTCCCCCTCTGGATAGATCTCCGACTTCCCCTCTTTGACTCGAACTAACTATCGGCGTATCGTTTTCTCTGCCAATTCTATTCGTGAGAGACACGCGTCACATACATCAGGGAGGTCCTATGGCAATCGTGTGTTCCTTAGCAGTTTGCAAAGCACAGGTGGGAATGTACGGGCATGAAAAGACGATGCTCAGCGTAGCCGTACTTGCCGCTATCGGTCTTGGGCCCTACTTTCTGATCAGTTGATTTGGGGATTGCGGCTTAAGAGGAGGCCAGCCTCGCAGGATGCTCAAAATGGCATCCCACCTAGGCAGCAGGGAGCTCGGCGACCAAAGCGTACTCTTGGGATACGTTACAGGGAGACGGGCGACTGAAAACGCCGCTGGGGGTCATTTTCAGCATCCTGCGCTAGCGGCTGTGGACCATTGGAAGTTCGCGCGACCCTTCCGCTTCTTGTTGGATGCGTAGCCGTTCCAGCCG
>JBBRRN010000107.1:0-9557 GCA_038200685.1 Nitrospirales bacterium | reverse complement strand
GTTGCTGTAAGGCGTATTGTGGCATGAGTGGAAACTCAATGGCCCGCGCATGTTGGGCAACATGAGAGAATTGAGAAGGATGCTCAAAAAGTTCGTCCAGCAAGGCCGCAGCCGATGAAAGCACAGGAGGCGTAGCCTCTGGGCTACGTTGAGGATGATTTCAAGGAGAGAACGAAGCTGGCGGGCTTTTTCAGCATCCTCTAGTTGTTCGGTTCGAGGCTCGAAGGCGTCTTGTTAAGTACGGTTGCGGTGGCGCGAGAGAGGACTTCGTCGTGCGCGTGGTCGAGGGTATAGACGCGGAATTGGACTAAGCGAGTCGGTAACAGATCGAGGAATTCCTCCAACGGGTCGGTCGCGACGCTTTTGGTGCCCGGGTCGTACACATAGAGGGGGTTGCCTCGTCGGTCTTTCGGATCTGGCCGTGGGTCGAGCGGCGCCATGTCGACGCGGAATTCCACTTTTTTGAGTCGCGCTGGCAATTCTTTTTTGATCTGTTCTTCGAAGTGCTCGTGGCTCGGAAAATCCATGCCACGTTCCTGGCCTTTCTCCTTGAGCACGGCGCTGTAGGCCATCTTCCATTTCACATCTCGTCTCAGAATCCTCTGCCATTCTGCGCCGAGGCGCCGTTCAGTAGCATGACGTGAGGTTTTCCATCCCCGTACTTGCTCAAGTAAGGACCAGTCGGTCAGTGTCAGGTACTCGTCCATCTTCTTGCGGGGGTCGTGGGGAAACAGGAACCTCATGGTGTCGCCGAAGATGTCACGGAGGTGGATGTCGATCGCGCGCGTGGTCCGGTGATAGTAGACGTTGGAATAGAGATACATACGTGTATTGAGGAACATCTGCAGGGCGGGGAGGCCTGTCTTATGAATCGTAAATCCCTTGTCTGTGATGATCGTGTAGTGAATGAGCCGGGAGAGATCTACCGGGCCAACCGCCACGCCACACATATAGGAGTCGCGCAGGACATAGTCGAGGTTATCTGCGGTATAGCTGCCGGAAATGACCGGCTGGAGCATATTGAGCCATCGCGGAATGCGGGAGTTATCTTTGCCCTTTTCCTTGAGAATCACATGTGCGATTTGATCGGGGCTGAGTTCCTCGCCTTTCGCGAAGGGACCGGACGGGCTGCGCCGGATTTTACGGATGATCGGGCCGAGATGGTCGCGAATGATGATCTGCCCGAGCTTTTCGTGACTGGCGCCGAAGGCGTGCAAATAGTTGTCGTCGAAGAAATGGCAGAAGGGGCCGTGGCCGATGTCGTGAGCAAGGGCTGTGACGCGGAGAAATTCTTCGACATAGTTCGCTGACGGAGTTTCTTTCACGGCTTTCTTGAGAAATGGATAGAGATGCCGTGCAAAGCGGCCTGCCACATGCATAGTGCCGAGGGAGTGGACGAAGCGGGTGTGTTCTGCCGAGGGGTAGACCCATCGAGCGCTCTGAAGTTGGTAGATGTACCGGAGGCGCTGGACCCAGGGGGAGTCGATCAGGTCTTTTTCCGTTCGTTCGTGCGGATCTGCCGAGGCGTAGGGTACGGTGAAGGAGACGTATTGGTGAATGGGATCGGCGATCAGCGCCGATCCATCGTAGGGAGCCGTAGATTGATGATCGAATTCAGGCATGGTGAGTGGTCATCTTAGCCTACATCTTGAGAGGGCGGCAATGGCTCTGTTTGGGTGAGTGGATGTGACTGCCGATATTTGGATACAAAAAAATAGGCCAGAGGATAGGCAAGTGCCGCACCGAGAAGGCTTAAGACCATTCCACCAAGTACGAAAGGTAGGGCGTAGGGCATGACCTGTTCATAGATTGCGCTGAAGCTCATGTCCTGCCAGTTGAAGGAGGGGTTGTCGGATCGGCCGAGTAAGAGCGCACCGACCCAGTAGGTGGCGCCGAGGATGGGGACCACAGTCCAGGGGTTATTGAGAAGTGCGCCTGCGAAGAGCGCAAGAAAGTTTAGGCCCAATGCCCAGGCGAAGAAGAACACCATCGCGGTGTGCAGTCCGTAGGCCGGGGAAAAACAAATGAAGACTCCGATGGCGAAGGCCAAGGCCGTTCGCTGCGGTGATTCGCGAAGATGAAGGACCTGTTTCAGCAGCGATCGAAATGAAGGGATCTTGGCCATAGCGGTGATGGGTGAAGCCGGTTATGTGAAATGCGTGTAACTGGTGTTTGCCAATCGGTGGCGCTCGCCTTGAAGCGACAGAGCCTGTATTCCGAAGCGATAGGGACGAATTTCTCCGATGCAGGTCAGAGAGAATCCTCGCGTGAGCGCTGTCCGTTCGAGTCGCTGGCGTTGGTGTGGCGAGACGGTAAAAAGTAATTCATAGTCCTCTCCTCCGGTCAACGCCAGGTTCATTGGATCGAGCGTTCGAGAGGCGGCATAGGCGCGGCAGGCCGGCGATAAGGGGAGTGCGCCGAGATTCACCTCCACCCCGACATGGCTTTCCTCGCAAATGTGGCGAAGGTCTCCCGAGAGGCCGTCTGAAATATCGATTGCGGAAGTTGCGAAGCCTTGAGTGTTAAGCCACTGGCCTACCGTGACGCGCGCGGTTGGGCGTAGGTGCCGTTCGATAAGAAATTGCCGGTGTTTGGCCGAGAGTGCCGCTGTGCGTGGATGGCGTTTCACCCGGGCCGGCGGTTCGTTCAAGAGTCTCAGGCCGGCCAAGGCGTCGCCGATTGTGCCGGTCACATAGAGGCGATCGCCGATTTGTGCACCACTCCGAAAGAGGGCCGTGTGGGGGAGAACCATTCCGATCAACGTCAAACTGATGAACCATCCGCCGCACGAAGCCGACGTGTCTCCGCCGATGAGCCGGACGCGGTGTGGGCGGCACGCGGCCATCATTCCCCGATACAGTTGATGAACGTGGCGGCTGGAGCCCGCACGGGGGATGGCTAAGGCAGCCAGCAGATATTGAGGGGTCCCTCCCATTGCTGCGATGTCACTGAGGTTTGCGGCCGCAGCGCGGAATCCGATATCGGCCATCGTGGCGGTTCGGAGGTCGAAGTGGATGCCCTCTGTTAAGAGATCGGTCGTCAGCACCGTCCATTGGCGGGCCTTCGACGCGATGACGGCGGCATCGTCGCCGATCCCTCGAATCACCGATGGCGTGCGGAGGGTATGCTGTTTACGGAGCGCGTGAATGAGATCGAATTCGTGAACCGTAGACCTGGTCTTCAGCCGGTACGTGGGCGCCATGCGAACAAGCCTCTGCACAATCATCACGAGTTAATCAACGACTAGCACACCCGAGAGTAGAAGGACAAAATTCTGTAGGATAGCCGAGTGAAACGGGTTGAGGCCGAGGCTTCCCTTGAGCATGAGCAAAGACCGGACTTTTCTCATCTCAGCAGTGGTCTCAGCGGTATTAGTGTAGATTGCTATCCGACTATTGTAGCATTCTGCTAGTGGAATTCTAGGGGCGGTGTCGTTGTCCTGGTCGCATGCACAGGCAGCGAGCGAGCGGCTGGCCTGGCCTTCGCGCGCGGGGCCTGCTTTTTTGACTGTGGGTGCTGTTGGTTGGGCTTGCCGGTTGGGCGTGCGGGCTTCGAGCCCTGCCGGAGCGCCACCTTCATCACGTCATCCATCGTGTCGGCAAAGACAAGGTGAATGCCCTTTAAGATGTGTTTGGGAATTTCGTCGAGATCCTTCTTATTGCGTTTCGGAAGAATCACGGTCGTGAGTTTGGCCCGTTTGGCCGCCAGAATTTTTTCCTTCAATCCTCCGATGGGAAGGACTCGGCCTCGGAGGGTAATCTCGCCGGTCATGGCGAGGTCTCGGCGCACCGGGATTTGCGACAAGGTCGAGGCAATGGCGATGGCCATGGTAATGCCCGCCGATGGTCCGTCCTTGGGAATTGCTCCGGCCGGTACGTGGATATGGAGGTCTTGCGTGGTGAAGACATCGGGATTGATCCCGAGGGTGTGCTCGCGCGATCTGACGTAGCTCAAGGCGGCTTGCGCAGACTCCTTCATGACGTCGCCCAGTTGACCGGTGAGGGTGAGTTGTCCTTTGCCCTTCATTGCCGTGGCTTCGATGTAGAGCACATCACCGCCGGATTCCGTCCAGGCTAATCCTGTTGCTACCCCTATCTCGTCAATCTCCAATTCTTCTTCGGGCACGAACTTCTGGACGCCGAGATATTTGTGCAGGTTGGCAGGATCGACGGGGAACCCTACGCCTTTCCCTTCTGCCACTTTTCTTGCCACTTTGCGCATGACGTTGGCGATCTCGCGCTCGAGGTTCCTGACTCCGGCTTCGCGTGTATAGTTGGCGATGATTTGGCGCACCGCCGGCTCGGCGATGCGGACGTGTTTCTCGGTGATCCCGTGTTCATTGAGTTGTCGAGGGATCAGGTATTTCTGAGCGATGCCTAACTTCTCTTCTTCGGTATAGCCGGGGATCCCGATCACTTCCATCCGGTCGCGCAAGGCGGGCAAAATGGGGTCGATCAGATTTGCCGTGGCAATGAACATCACTTCGGTCAGGTCGAAGGGCACGCCCAGGTAGTGGTCTGTGAACGAGTTGTTCTGTTCCGGGTCGAGCACTTCGAGCAAGGCAGCGGAGGGATCGCCGCGGAAATCCATTCCGACCTTGTCGACTTCGTCCAGCATGAAGACTGGATTGTTCGTGCCGGCTTGTTTCATGCCTTGAATGATGCGGCCGGGGAGGGCGCCGACGTAGGTGCGTCGATGGCCTCGGATCTCGGCTTCGTCACGGATGCCGCCGAGGCTGATACGGACAAATTCTCGACCGAGGGCGCGAGCGATCGACTTTCCAAGCGAGGTCTTTCCAACGCCCGGCGGTCCGACGAAACAGAGAATCGGGCCTTTCATTTTATCTTTGAGCTTCCGCACGGCGAGATACTCAAGGATCCGCTCCTTCACCTTTTCCAGGTCGTAGTGGTCCTCGTTAAGGACTTTAGCCGCGGCTTTGAGGTCGAGGTTGTCCTTGGACCTCTTGGACCAGGGTAATTCCACGATCCACTCGAGATAGGTTCTGACGGTGGCGGACTCGGCGGTATCCGGGTGCATCTTCTCAAGGCGTTTGAGTTGTTTCTCAGTTTCTTTCAATACCTTTTCCGGCATCGTCAATTCGGCGATCCGTTTGCGAAACTCGGTAATTTCTTCCGCGCGCTCGTCGAGCTCGCCCAGCTCTTTTTGAATCGCTTTGAGTTGCTCGCGTAGAAAATATTCGCGTTGGGTCTTGTCCATCTCCCCTTTGGCTTGCGCCTGAATCTTCTGTTGCATGGAGAGGACTTCGATCTCTTTGCCGAGGATCTCACTGACATGCCGGAGGCGCTTGACCGGGTCGATGATCTCCAGAACTGCCTGAGTGATGTCGACTTTGAGGCCAAGATTGGAGGCCACCATGTCGGCGAGACGTCCGGGGTCTTCGAGGTTTTCAATGACGATCATCACGTCCGGGACCAAGACTTTGTCGAGACTCACGATCCGTTCAATCTGTTCCTTGACGGTGCGCATGGCGGCTTCGGTTTCAAGGGCGGCACTCGCCTGTTTGTGTTCGATGAGCTTTTCGATGCGCACGGAATAATAGGGTTCCGTCTGGATGTAGCTGGAAATTTTGGCTTTCGAGAGTCCTTGCACCAGAATTTTGATGCGTTCATCGGGTAGTTTCAGCATCCGCATGATGATGCCCACTGTGCCGATGGTATGAATATCTTCCGGTGAAGGGTTCTCGACGTCCAAGGCCTTTTGTGTCGACAGAAAGATCATGCGATTGCCGGCGAGCGCGGCTTCAATTGCTTTGATCGACATCTCTCGGCCGACAAATAAGGGGAGGACCATATAGGGAAAAATGACGATATCTCGAACCGGCAATAGCGGAAGTTGGTCGGGGATTTCGACGTTTTGGGGCGGCTGCAAATCTTGTTCGATTGGGTCGTTCATCGGTATAGTCTCAGTGTGTGCTCAGTGGTGAATACGTTAGGCGGTTATCTCTTCGCAACATGTCAATGTCTGCAGGACGCTGAACTCGTTCGCCGGGATACAAGGATCGTTATGCCGTCTGACCGGTACTTTTGTTGAATCAGACCTACCGGATACACCAGAGCGAACGGGCGATCCTCAATGGACAGCCTCATGCAATTCTGCATGCACAAAGGGTTTCCCTCAGCCTGCTAGGCTTTTCGCGGCCGTGTCGTGCGGCGTTCACCGGAAGGCCGCATCCGATTCTGCAGATACTCATTGAATTCCGGTCCCAGGGAGGGGTTTTTGAGTGCGAATTCGACGGTCGCAATGAGAAAGCCCAACTTATCCCCGGCATCGTACCGTTGTCCTTGTATCTCCAGCGCAAACATAGGGGACTTCTTCGCCAATTCCACTAGCGCATCGGTCAATTGGATCTCGCCATTTTTACCGGGTCGTGTCTTTCGCAGGATGGAGAAGATTTCCGGCGGCAGGACATAGCGACCGATGACTGCCAGGTTGGATGGGGCTTCGGCCGGTGTCGGCTTTTCAATAAGGCCTTCGACTCGATGGAGCCCTGCTGAGACGGTTCGCGGCGATACGATTCCATAGCGGCTGACGTCCTGGTGGGGCACCTCCTGCACACCGAGGATGGCGCCGTGTCGTTTCTTGTAGGCATGAATGAGTTGCGCAAGGCCAGCCACCGGAGCGTCAATGATTTCGTCCCCGAGAATGACGGCAAAGGGTTCGTCACCGATCAGTCGTTGGGCACAGAGGACCGCATGGCCAAGCCCAAGGGCCTCCGACTGACGGACATAACAGAAATTTGCAAGCGTGGAAATGTGTCTCATCTGGCTCAAGAGTTGCGCCTTGCCGTTGCCCTTGAGGTTTTCTTCCAATTCGACGGACCGGTCAAAATGGTCCTCGATCGCGCGCTTGCCTCTTCCGGTGATGATAATAATGTCTTCGATTCCGGAGGCAACCGCTTCTTCCACGGCATACTGAATGAGTGGTTTGTCGACGAGCGGCAACATTTCTTTGGGAGAGGCTTTCGTCGCGGGAAGGAAGCGCGTGCCGAGGCCAGCAGCGGGGATCACGGCTTTACGGACATCGAAGCGTGACATGCTTCGATACTATGTGATGAGGTAGACGATGTCAAGGAATGCAGAAGTGATGATACGGTCACATGACTGATATCGAGTGCCGAAGATGGACTGGTGCTGCTCCACGTTCACGCAGGTGAAGATGAAACGAGTATCCGTTTCCCCTGCTGTTCGTGAAACCCATACCTCAACAGCCATGCCGAGTATCGGCCTGACTCGGGTTCCTTCATATACCTGCTACCTGCACGCCCAACTTGATTGAGAACCGGCCCCAACAGTCTGACCAACTCTGTCGAGTGTGCGGTGTGCGGGTGATTGGAAAACTGTTTCTCGCGCGGAGTTCAGAGTTGAGAGAGACGTGATGGCTTACTAGCCCGCATTATTCATGACGGTTCGTCGCGAAATCGCTGAGCTGCGTCGCGACGTTCCACGCCAGCGAGCCTCGAGCCTCGAATCGTCGTCCTCCTTACTTGCCTCGCCAGATTGCAACGAGCCCACATGAACAATTCTGGGTTATCAGCTTTACATTCAAATACTTGCCCAATATAATCCGGAAGTTTTGCACGTAGGTGACCGTGAGGGACATGTGTACGTTGCCTGCACGAGTCGCTCACGCCTGTCACTCCCGCTGCCGTCGGCGTCACATGTGTTCCAGCGCCATTGTGTGTGTGAATGTGCCTGGAGAGAGAGTAGATACCGGTACGGCCAAAGTTAAGGTTGCCCATAATGCCAATATTGTTTCTTCCGTGTTCTTCTGATGGGATGCAGATCCAGTGAGGGGAATTTGCCGTTGGGCGGAGCTACGCCGGATTTTCGTTATGGTATTCGTCACCCTGGTCTGCAGTATGCTGCCGGTGGTTGCGATCGCTGCAGAGCAGGCCGGAGTGAAAGTGACGACGATTGAGATTCGAGGAAACAAACGGATCGAGTTGCCGGCGATTGTCGGCCGATTGACATTGAAACCCGGCGATCCCTACACCCCTGAAAACGTCCGCGGACAGATCAAGATTCTCTACGAAACTGGGTTCTTTGAAGAGGTGCAGGTGGAGACGGAGTCGGGGGCAGGTGGGACGGCCCTGGCGTTTCTGGTCCACGAGAAACCATTTATCACCGAGATCGTATTTGACGGGAATACCGCGCTCAGTGACGATAAGCTCAAAGAAAAGATTACGATCAAGAGCCAATCCTTTCTCGATCAGTTACAGGCAAAAGCGAGTGCGGAGAAGATTCGCCTCGCCTACCAAGGGGACGGCTATTTCAATTGCAGTGTGATCCCGGTCGTGCAGACCTTGGACGAAGATCGGAAGCGCCTGACATTTCTCGTGAAAGAAGGGGACAAGGCGCGTGTCAAAACGGTTAATTTTGACGGTCTGCATGCGGCGACGAAAGACGAGATGTTTAAGGTGATGGCGACGCGAGAATGGATTCCTTGGCACGGACTGATCACGCAACTGAAATTGCCGTCTATTCTTTCGGATGCCGGGGTCTTGAAGCGGGAAGAAATGAACAACGATGTGGAGCGGGTCAAAGAGGTCTTGCTCAATAAAGGCTATTTAAACGCCCGGGTTGGGTTGCCGACGGTGGAGCTCAGTGAGGATAAGAAATGGTTCGTTGTGATATACGCGGTCATGGAGGGGGAGCCATTTACCATCGGTGAAATCGGGTTCCGCGGGAATACGGTGTTCGAAGATCCGGAGCTTCGTCAGGGGCTCAAGATGAAGGAAGGGGAGATTTTTCAGCGTCAGAAACTCCGCGACGAGATTACACGATTGAACGATCTGTATGGGAGTAAGGGCTATTCGTTTGCTGATGTCTCTCCCAATGTGGTTCCGAACACCACGGAGCGGACCGCAAGTATCATTCTGACCGTCAAGGAAGGAGAGATGATGCGGATCCGTCAGATCAATATCAATGGGAACGAGAAGACCAAAGACAATGTGGTTCGTCGTGAAATCCGTGTCGATGAACAAGATGTCATCGATACCCCCGCCTTGAAACGGAGCTTTCAGCGTCTCAATAACTTGAACTTTTTCGAGACGGTAGAAATTCTTCCGGCGCAGGTGGGCGCGGACAAGGTCGATCTGAATGTTCGCGTGAAAGAGAAACCCACTGGCCAGTTCAGCGTCGGTGGCGGATTTAGCACGCTGGACCAGTTGGTCGCCATCGCCGATATTACGGAGGGAAATCTCGGTGGGAATGGTTGGATGGGGCGAGTCCGCGGTCAGTTGGGCGCGCGGCGGCAAATCGGGTTGATCACATTTCGCAACCCCTACGTGAACGACTCCTTGACGTCCATGCAGTTGGACGTCTATCGCACTGCGACGAACTACATCACCTATTTTGAGACGAAAACCGGCGCCAGTGTGACGTTAGGTCGATATCTTTCAGAATATGCCTCTGGAAGCGCGAGTCTGTTCGCGGAGGAGTTGAATTTTAAAGATCCGGCGGTGGGCATCTGCCCGGACCGGTTTCCTCTTGTGTGTCGGCAACTTGGGAGCCAGTCGTCGACCGGGTTCCGAACCT
>JBBRRN010000106.1:0-9561 GCA_038200685.1 Nitrospirales bacterium | reverse complement strand
CGGATCATCCAGGATCAGGAACTCTCCGCCGCGGCCGGTAAGCACGCCCCCGACGGAGGTAGCGAGTCGCCCGCCCTGGGCTGTCGTCATGAAGTCCTGTGCGGCCTGACGGTGCGCAGAAAGGCGCGTCGGAAACACCGCTTGATACCAATCGCTCAGCATCACGGTCCGGGCATCCCGAGCGAGTTTGTCCGCTAAATCCTGGCCGTAACTGACATTGATGATTTGGACGGCTGGATTCTGGCCGAGCAACCACGCTGTAAACGCGATCGAGGTACACATAGACTTGAGAGAGCGGGGAGGCACCGTAATGATGAGTCGGCGACATCGGCCGTGTCGACAGGCTTCGAGTTTCGACGCGATCGCTTCAATGTGCCAATTCGGGTGGAAGGGCGTCTGAGGGTTGAGCGTCGAAAAGCTGCGCTCGAGAAAGCTCACGAAGTCGTATCGAAGGACTCGCTGGTATTCGTCAGGGGTGAGTAGCATCGCTTGTTCCTCCTGGTGGTGGGGTCATGGCGCGGATGCGTGTGGCCAGACGTTGCATCACCTGCTCGTCCGCGTCCGTGAGGGTCAGGGGAGGGGGATTAGCCTCGCTCCGCTCGCGCTCACGGAGAGCATGTTCCTTGAAGACTTGTTGCGTCGCTCGGGCATCGCCCTGCATCGCTTTGTTCACCACTACCTTCACGATGGCGACGCCCTTGCCAACGGTTTTGCGCTGGCCGCCTTCATTCACGACGACCGGTTCATTCAGGGCCTCCTCGAACGCCGTCGCAAAGTTTGGCGTGCCTTTGGGACGACCCTTGGGATTCCCCGATTGTCCCTTCTTAAATTGCGTTCGCCGCGGAGGTTTGCCATAGCCCCCGGCCGCTGTATCATTTGAGTTCGTGTCAGCCGGCATGGGCTCCTCCTAACTTCGACGCTCTTTCGTCGAATCGCTCGCCGGTGCGGGCCAGTCGTGCCTGCTGTCCGGTGAAGGTCTGCCACCGGCGGATCGCGACATCGACATAGTGAGGGTCGAGCTCTAAGCCATAACACAGCCTTCCCGTACGCTCGGCCGCGATCACCGTGGTGCCGCTTCCGAGGAAGGGGTCCAAAACGACGTCCCCGCGCCCCGACGCATCGAGCATGACATCGGCCACCAGCCCACGGGTTTCACGGTCGGGTGCAGGGTCAACAAATTCCCTTCGTCCATGGGGCGCGCAAACGATTGGGCGCCCGGGTATTTCCAAACATTGGTGCGAGAGCGACCATACTGACCGAGTTGGACGTTGTTACGATGCGGGACCGTACCCTTTTTAAAGACGAGGATTAGTTCATGCTGACTCCGATAAAGGGAGCCCATTCCGCCCGTTTCTTTGTCCCACACACATAAGTTCTTCAGGGTCAGGGCCGCCGCGCGGCCTGCGTCGAGCAGTTCCCGTAGATGCCGCCAATCGATGCACGTGTAGAGGAGCGTGCCCTCGGCAGAATAACGCGACGCGTGGGTGAGCATGTGGGACAGGAAGGCCGTGAATTCCACCTCCGACAGTTCCCCCGACGCCATCACGAATTCCCGGTGCGTGATCCGCCCGAGTCCGCTCGCATGACCGGCGATCGGGACGTTATAGGGAGGGTCGGCAAACACGAGAGCGGCGTGCCGCTGACCCATCAGGATTTGGTATGTCGCATCCTCAAGCGCATTGCCGCAATAGACTCGATGCGGGCGGAGGAGCCAGACATCCCCCGGCTGGGTCACGGGTGGCCCAGCGGCAGGTGCCGGTGTCGCATCCGCGGGGTCATCCGCACCCTCGGCCACGGGCAGCGCGCCTTCAATTAGAAGGTCGATTTCCCCCATGTCGAAGCCGGTCGCCTCCAGATGAAAGTCGAGGTCGACTTCTGCGAGATCCTTGAGTTGCTCACCGAGGAGCCGCTCGTCCCACTTCGACTGCTCCGTCAAGCGATTATCCGCGAGCATAAAGGCCCGTCGCTGGGCTGCAGTGAGGTGCGGGAGACAGATCGTCGGCACGTCCGTCCACCCCAGTCGTTGGCAGGCGAGGATCCGCCCATGCCCCGCGATAACGCGGTGCTGGGCATCAATAAGCACGGGCACATTGAAGCCGAACGCCGTGATACTTTTGGCGATTTGACGAATTTGCTTGGGACTGTGCTCCCGTGGATTCTTCGGATCGAGCTTGAGGTCGGAGATCGGACGGGTGACCACCTCCAATTGGCCTCGATCTTCATTAGCCGCACCCCTCTGTTTGCATGTATCAGCCATCATCAGTCCTCCTTGGTGAAAATGTCCTCTGTAAGGAGATTTCCACCAATCAATTAACAAGATTCCCGGCGCACGCCGTCCGTGGAGGAGAGATCGAGCGAAGATTTGTGGGGGAACATGCTAGGCATTCCCCCACGAAAGCCGCAGAAGGGGGAGTAATGTTTTAACATTCCACGAGGTTGTGGACTTGCGTTCCGTCGCACAGAGAGCGTCAATGTCGGAAAAGGAGGAACACCCTATGCTGCCACGTCCACCTCTGAATCTTGCCTCGCTGGCGCAGACCTCTGCGAAGTCCCTTCGAGCGCTCTGGCCTGAATGGTTTGATACGCCTGCTCCAGCACATGTCCGCCGTTCGTTACTCGTTCGAGCCCTCGCGTACCGCATGCAAGAGCGTGAGCATGGGGGACTGACTCCGGCGACCCGCAAAGACCTCCAAGCGATAGCCGACAGTGATCGCCATCGCGCGCTCCCTCATGTGCAGCAATCCACGCCTTTGACGCCCGGGACCCACGTGATCCGAGAGTGGGGAAATGAGACGCATCAGGTGACGGTGGACGCTACGGGGTTGGTGTACCGGGGGCAGCGTTATCGCAGCCTGTCAGAAATCGCCCGGCGCATTACCGGCACCCGCTGGTCAGGGCCCCTGTTCTTTGGGGTCACATCATCGAGTAAAGGACGACGCGTTCAACGAAAGGGAGGGTGAATGCTATGAAGCGAGTACGCTGTGCCATCTATACAAGAAAGTCTTCGGAGGAAGGGCTCGAGCAAATCTTTAACTCTCTTGACGCCCAGCGGGAGGCGTGCCAGGCCTATATCGAGAGCCAACGGCATGAAGGGTGGCGGACCATTCCTACTTTCTACGATGACGGAGGCGTTTCGGGCGGCACGATGGACCGTCCGGCATTGACGCGCCTCTTAGCTGACGTCCAAGCTGGCCGCCTCGATACCATTGTGGTCTATAAGGTGGATCGGCTGACCCGGTCCCTCGCGGACTTCGCCCGGATCGTCGAGCGACTTGAAGCAGCGCAGGTGTCGTTCGTGTCGGTCACCCAGCAGTTCAGTACGACCAGTTCGATGGGACGGCTGACCTTGAATGTGCTGCTGTCCTTCGCCCAGTTTGAACGGGAAGTGACCGGTGAGCGGATCCGAGACAAGATCGCGGCATCAAAACGGAAGGGGATGTGGATGGGAGGACAAGTGCCCCTTGGCTATGATCTCCATGATCGGCAGCTGCGCGTCAATCCCGAGGAGGCGGACCGCGTGCGCGTCATCTTTCACCTGTACTCGAACTCAAATGCGTGCACCGCCTCAAGATCGAGCTTGAGAAACGCGGCATACGCAGCAAGGTTCGAATCCACCAGACTGGACGAACTTCAGGAGGGAACGCCTTCTTTCGGGGTGCGCTCTACGCTATCTTAAAGAACCGTCTCTATCGCGGTGAGATCGCGCATCGGGGAGCTGTCTATGCTGGCCAACAGGAGGCGATTGTCTCGCCCGAATTGTGGGAGGCGGTGCAGGCCTTATTAGCGGCCAACAACCAGGCAAAGCGGACGGGTGTTTATGCGAAGGATCCCAGCCTGCTCGCGGGATTGTTGTTTGACGACCGCGGCCATCGCCTGACTCCGATCCACACGATCCGGCGTGGAAAGCGCTACCGTTACTATGTGTCGCAAGCGGTCCTCCAGCAGTCAACAGAACAACAGGGCACGGTCTGTCGGATTCCGGCGGTGGAGATTGAGCAGCACGTCACGCAGCACCTGGAAACTTGGCTCGCCATGAGTCGTGAACTGTTGGAGCAGCTCGCGCTGCCGTCTGATGATACGGCCACCCGCACGGCGTTGCTCGCTGGGGCGACCGTGTGGAAGACCCTCAGCCAATGTGAGCCAGCGATGGTTCGGGCGTGGCTCCTCGCCACGGTCCAACGCGTCACCGTCGAAGAAAATAGCGTGCACATGATCCTGAGTCGATCGGGGTTGCGCACCGTGCTGCTTCGTGCGCCAGATCTCCCAGCTACGTCACTCAGCCCTAGCCACAGTCAGAAGGAAGAGGATGATCTGATCACCGTGTCGACCAGTGTGACGCTGACGCGTGGCGGTGGGGGAATACGGTTGGTCGTGCCAGGGGAGTCAGGCGGGGAGAGAAGGGCCATGCCCCATGTCGGACTCATCACGGCGGTGGCTCGTGCCCATGTGTGGTATGAACGGCTGCTCTCGGGAGAGGCGACGTCACTGCGGACGATCGCCCGGGAGCATGGCGTCACGCCGCGGTATGTGGGTCGGCTCCTCCGCTGTGCCTTTCTCGCCCCAGAGATCGTCGACGCCATTCTCCAAGGCCAACAGCCGCCGCAGCTCACCCTCGCGCGACTGTGTAAGAATCTGCCACTGGACTGGGCAAGACAACCGGACGCAGTGGGGATGCGTGGAGCGGAAGCAGGCCGGACAGGACTCGAACGTGCGGTACCGTTCCGATCGTAAAAAGACCTCGAAACTCTTTCCTGAACAAGAGGACCGCTACGAATCCGTGTGACGCAAAACGGACCCGGGGGGTCCTCTCCTAAATCCCTCCACCGTTGCTGAAAACACGAGGGATGCTTCAATTGGTGGATGAGGGCGCGCGCCCCAGACTCGTTGGTGGGAGAACAGTCGTACGAACTCGGAGTCCACGTTCACCGTGGTCAAAGTGAACTCAGACAGGGCCGCTCAGAGAAACCCTGCGAAATATCCGAGAAGTCGTCTCAGATGAGGAGCGACTTGGCGCTCACACGAGGGCTATCTTAGCGGAACATCGTGACAATCTACGAGAAACAGAGAATGCCTATCTCTGGTCCAGACTGGTTGGCGGAGGACCCAGTCTTCAGCTAACCCTTCTCTTGCCGAAATTTCCTGTATCAGAGAAATCTACAGGGAAAATTGTAACTGCGGTGGGTTTCCCTCCCACAGGTTCTACGGAAACTCCCATCCCATGGACCTTTGAGCGATTCCCCAGGAATCCACGCACTCGTAAGAACAGGGAATTAACAGGGATGAGGGCGTTTCGCAATTGGAGGTACTGTGACACCGGCGCGACACAAACTTTGTGGATAACTCGGGTTCCCTGTCTGACGCGTATTCCGCTGCTCCAGCACCTCAATCCCAGTTCGTAAATGGCTGGGTGCCAGATACGCATACCGGAGGTTCATGGTAATCCCTGGATGGATGGGAGACCGGCACGATGCGCATTTCATGGCGATAGAACGTTCCGACGATCCTAATACCCATGAGGTGCGCTATTCGCTCAAGCGTGTGCTCCCGGGTGGCGAAACGTCACCTGGCGACAGTCTGGGTACAATCCACACCCGAGAGAATGCATATGGAGAAGAAAAGTCTACAGGCACTACAGTGTTTTCATCACTCGGGTTGCGCGGCGGCGGGTCTGGCAGTCCGATCATCTCCATTTGCAAACTTTACTGCTACGGACCAGGTCTACAAAAACCGCCTCCATCGACAACCCTTTTCCAATGAGGGCGTCTTCTGTTGGGAAGGTGAAGGGATCATTGCCGTGGGCAAGGATCAGTCTCCGAAAGCTGGCTAAACGGTGCCAAAAGCAGCGGACACTTCCCATGGATACCTCAACACCAGTCACTTGGAGGTTGAAAGAAGAATCGTCAGGCGGTTGTGGAGTGCGGTGAGATCGTCGAGCAGTTCGACCTCTGTTTCACGAAGGCGATCTTCAATGGCGAGGGCGCCCTGGCCACCCACGGCAACAGACCAGCGGATAGCAAGTTTCTCAAGCTCCTCTATTTGTTGGAGTGCAGCGGCCTCTGTCTTGATCTCCGTGAGAGAGAGAAGCACGAGGTCGGGTTTGATCGTCTCGCAGAAGGTCGCGAGGTCTGAACTAGGAAGGTCAGGGCCGAGGTAATACACGTGGCAACCTTTTGTCGCGGCAATGTATGCCACAGCCTGGGCGCCGATCTCATGTGTCTCCCCCTCCGGGCAGGCGATCAGGACTCGGGGACCGAATTCATTCACCGGAAGTTGATTCATGACAGAAAACAACTTCTGTTGGATGATCTTCGTCACATAGTGTTCGACAGCCGTATTCAATCGACCTTGGTGCCACAGCTCGCCGATTCGTCGTTGCAGTGGAAGCAAAATCCGCTGGACGGCTTCATCAAACGGTATGACGGCCACCGCGCCGTTGAGTCTGCGCTCGAATCCTGCCTTATCGAGCGGATCAAGCGATCCTATCAAATCATCTAACAGGCGGTCATGAGGGCTCTGCTCCTCTGCAGAAACCGGAGTTGCGACATGCATGCGTGCGATAAGCGGATCATGTCCTTCTGCCGCGAGTGAACCAATCGTTGCGCCTTGTTCCATCTGAGCCTTCACAAAGCGGAGGAGTGCCACCTCTTCGTCGCTGTATTCACGGTAGCGGTTGGAGCTCCGTGAAGGTTTGACGAGCCCATATCGCCTCTCCCAGACGCGAATCACATCCTTTGAAAGACCTGTCAGTTTTGCAACTCTATGAATTCTATGAATATTCATCGATACGATTTCATCTTATTATAGTGTTCAATGTTTGTCAAATAATTTTAACAATAACACTTGACACATTGGACAAACTGATTTATACATTGGACATACTTGATGCAAACATAAAACACTAAATCAATGGAGGCCATCATGGCAAGAGCATTGCCGGACCAAACGAGCTGTGAGCGGCTCAAGACTCACACGTTCTCTTCCGCAGCCAAACATGAAACGACGTGCACCCGGTGCGGTGGACTCATGGTGAACGACTCCTACATAGTACTTACTAAATAGCGTCGGTGAGTCAAAGTTTGCGGCGAAACGCTGTGTGCAGTGTGGTGAGGTTGTCGATTCCGTGATTCTGCTCAATCGGCAGCTTAGTCAAGAGCCAATGCCAGTCCAGCCTGCAGGAAAGATGTTGTCGAACAATTGTGTGACGGAAGGTGCATGCTAAAAGTGCGTTCAACCAACCAGGATCGTCCTGGTGTTTCCAAACCAAGGGGGTGTCCTATGAGGAGTTACAGAGTGCTTCAGGTCGGGTTGGGGGTGGCATTGGTGGCAGGAGCCATCTCTGTTGCAACAGCGGCGGACATGCCGGGCAGCGATAAGAACATGGTTCTGATCCCAAAGGGTGAGTTCACCATGGGGAGTAACGAACATTCAGATGAAGCTAAGCACCAGGTCGTGCTCGATGCCTATCTGATCGACAAGTTTGAAGCGTCGAACGCACGATACAAAGAGTTTATGAAAGCCAGCAGTCATCCAGCCCCGGCTTATTGGGACGATCCTCGACTCAGCAAAGCCGAGCAGCCGGTGGTCGGTGTGAGCTGGACTGACGCGAGCGCGTTCTGCAAGTGGGACGGCAAGCGGCTTCCGACGGAAGCAGAATGGGAGCGAGCGGCCAAAGGTCCGCAAGGCGACAACCATTATCCCTGGGGCCATACACTCGATCCGAAGAAGGCCAACTATGGGCAGAACATTGGCCATACGACCCCCGTTGATTCTTATCCCGAAGGCGTGAGTGGCTACGGACTCTATAACATGGCAGGGAACGTCTTCGAATGGGTCGAGGATTGGTATGACCTGAAATATTATAAGGAGAGTCCCGCCCTAAATCCACGTGGCGCCGAGAAGGGCTACAACTTTGCCAACCAAGGCCCGGTCAGGGTGCTGCGCGGCGGTTCCTGGCTCGCGCCGGAAACGTCCCTCCATACGAGCCATCGATTCTGGAATCAGCCGGACAATAACTCCTATGGAGTCGGACTTGGATTCCGTTGCGCGAAGCCGGCGCAGACGATGTCTGATGAAGCCATGCAAGCAGGCCGCGATGCGTTCATTCAGGCATTGATCGCGATGGGCGTAGAGAAGAACGCCGATGCGATGGCCGCCATCGAGAAGGCGTTGGCTTCGGAGCCTGACAACAAAGAATACCAGGCAACCCGCGATCTGATCAAGAAAAGCATGAAGAAGAACTAATTGAAGGGAGGGCAGGGGGGGGCATCCCGCCCCCCTCCCAGGGCCCAGGTCGTGACAGGGAGGTCTGAAGTGAATACGTCTGAAACCGTGGTGGCGGACACATCGAAGGTGAACCCAGCGGCAATACCGGAGAAGTCGCTCATTCTCCTCACGGGTGCCAGCGGGTACATCGGCGGGCGCCTCCTGCCGTCGTTGGAGCTTCAGGGATACCGCTTGCGCTGCCTGGCCAGGCGTCCAGAAATTCTCAAGCCGAAGGTCTGTCCATCAACGGAAGTGGTCGCGGGTGACGTGCTTGATCGAGCGAGTCTCGACTCCGCATTGCGCGGAGTCGACGTGGCCTACTACTTGGTGCACTCCTTGAGTTCAACCGGCTCTTTTGAAGAGACGGATCGGCAGGCGGCACTTAACTTTAGCCTGGCGGCAAAGGCCGCAGGTGTCAAGGGCCTCATCTATGTGGGAGGCTTGGGCAGCGACCAAGAGGAGCTCTCGACACATCTGCGTAGTCGGCACGAGGTCGGAGATATCCTGCGGCAGTCGGGCCTGCCCGTGTGTGAATTCCGCGCATCGGCCGTGATTGGTTCAGGCAGCGCCTCGTTTGAGCTGATTCGCGCGTTGGTGGAGCGCCTGCCGGTCATGTTCACACCGAGATGGGTCAAGGGGAAGGCGCAGCCCATCGGGATCGACGACTTGCTGGACTACCTCATGGAAGCGCTTTGGATTCCCACCTCCAAATACCGCATTTACGAGATCGGCGGTGCCGATCAAGTATCCTACGCAGAGATGATGCGCGCATACGGACGTCAACGAGGGCTCACGCCGCGAATCATCCCCGTGCCGGTCCTCACCCCTTGGGTGTCTGCTCTCTGGCTTGGATTGATCACGCCGCTCTACGCTCGCATCGGGCGAGCGATTATTGAGAGCATTGTCCATGTCACGGTGGTACGGGACAATGCCGCGCTCACAACCTTCTCCGTACGTCCGATGGGGATCGATGAGGCCATTCGCCGAGCCCTAGCCCATGAAGAAACGCATTTCGCGGCCACGCGCTGGTCCGATGCGCTCTCCTCATCTGGCAAGTTGCCGTCGTGGGGGGGGGTGCAGTTCGGCACACGTCTAGTCGATTCGCGGACGTTGACCGTCGACGCGCCGCCTGAAGTCGTCTTCAAACACATTGAGAGAATCGGCGGTGACACTGGCTGGTACGCATGGAACTGGCTGTGGCGGGTGCGCGGGTTCATCGACCTACTCGAAGGGGGCGTGGGCTTGAGACGTGGACGGCCTTCTTCCACGACTCTTCACGTCGGTGATACGGTCGACTCG
>JBBRRN010000105.1:0-9582 GCA_038200685.1 Nitrospirales bacterium | reverse complement strand
GCTACACGAGCCATTCGAGCGTGGGAGCGGGAGCATAACCTCTTTCCCATACAGGTGATTGCCTTGACTGCCCAGGCACTGAAAGAGGACGGAGTGAAGATTTTTGATGCCGGCTGCGATGCCCATATGACAAAACCCATCAAGAAGCACACCCTCCTGGAGGTTCTCCGGGCTTGCAAAGGACGGTATACGTCATGACTATGGAACCTGACAGACACGCCGACAATATCATTACCGTGTGTATCGACCAAGGGCTTGAAGACATCATTCCAGGATTTCTGGAGAACCGTCGACGTGACGTGCAAACACTCGAAGCTGGGTTGCAAAACGGTAATCTGGCCCAGATTGAAATCATTGGACATCGGATGAGAGGGGACGGGGGAGGATACGGGTTCGACGCCATCAGTATGCTGGGGGCGGCTTTGGAGCAAGCGGCAGCCAGACAAGATCGGAGCGCAATACGACGGCATATCGCCGAACTTATCGATTTTCTTGCCAGGGTCACTGTGGTGTACCAGCGATAAGGGTAAGATGTGTGCCGCACGCATCGCGTACTCTCTGTGTGTGAAGTGGAGAGTAGGCGATCAGTCAAAGGGTAAGGCCACGCCTTCGCCTTTAAAATTCAATTGATTGTGCTGGCAGCTTAGTCAAATAGCCTTTCAACTCGTGCCCCCTGTAAGCTCGGTGGAATCGTTCACAGCTTGCCCCTCGCCCCCTCCGTTGTCGCTTTCTTACGATGCACCTCCTTCTCTTTGCCAATGCTCAGGGCACCAAAACATACGATGTCTAGGTGAGGCAGTGGTACGATAACGCTACAGCCCAGGGCCATTGCATTGAACAACTTGGAGAGTTCAAGGAATTTCAACGTGGCGTATGCAGGATTATGCGCGTGTATAGTGTGGTACAACATTGAATCGGGCAACTCGGTGGGTGACGCGCAGATGGACGTCGCCGCAGGGAATCGATGTAAGACCGGCAGGTGCCTGACTCCTGCACAGATGATCGACCCGAAAATCCGGCAGGGGAATAGGCGCTGGAAAATATATAAGAGATCTCAGCTGATCGAGGAATGTACATGCTGCGACTGATCTTTTTCACACTCCTGGTTCTGAATAGCGGCGTTGCGTATGCAGAGTGGGTGAAAGTGAGCGACCGCGACGAAGCAGGGAAAACGGTATATGTGGATCCGGCCACCATACGCCATAACAGCAATCTGGTAAGGATGTGGCAATTCTACGATTACACGACTGTCCAAACTGTGGGGGGCATCAGGTTTTTAAGCAACAAGGAGGAATCGGAATTCGACTGCGTCGAGGAACGCAGCCGATCGCTTGGGCTCAAGGAATTCTCGGGAAATATGGGAAGTGGAACCGTGGTGTATACCAATTCACAAGTTGGCAAGTGGCTACCAGTCGTGCCAGGCCGTATTGGTCACACAGTGTGGAAATTTGCGTGTAAGAAGGATTGATGACACGATCTCTGCCTCGCGTGGGTTTGTTGCACATAGAATAGAGCGAACACGAAAACCCCAGTATTGTGGGCGTCAGTAATCGTCTATTTCTTCCGTTTCATCGATTAAATCAGCCGTGATATCGGTCCTCTCGGTTTCCCACTGCGTCAAGGGGATAATCCCGGCTTTGAGAATTGCCTCCTGTTCCGTGCCGGCGGCGACCATCAGATCATAATGAATGCTTTGTCGTACCTGAAATGTTTTCATACGGTCCCCTTTTGAGGCTGATCTTTTCTCGCGCCTTGTCTGTAAAATACTCGACGGCCAACGGAAATTGTCCAACTACCCATTCCCTTGCGTCGGTTCAATGCCCGGGAGACCGTGAATCCTAGCATTGAACAGGTGCCACCGGCTACTGAGAGATATCGTGATTCCTGATGGGCGTGTAATATGGATGCACTAATGCCGATGTGCTCTTGCCGGATGGAGCGAGCGCGAATCCCACGCGCAACCTCTCAGATGGCCGAAGATAGCCATGTCGATTTTTCTAGCGCGTTGACGTATCCTTCTATTTGTTTGATAGAAACGCAAGGTGGCTTCGCTCCGTAAGAGCCGATTTCACTCGACTGCCGTAATGCTGATGAAGATTCATCGGGCCACTCGCCTTTATGAGGCCTGGCTGGCGAAGCAGATCCATCTTCTCCCCATCGATCTTGCCCTCAAGCACAAGACAATGAAACGGGATGCCTTTCTTTTTTTCCGATCTACATTTTACCTATGGATGCAGGTGTGGCCAGAAGTGTGTCGTGACGTCGTCACGGCACCGTTGCTATTGGCGATGCGTACGTTAAGAGCTTTGGAACATGGCGAGACAGTGAAGGCCGCTTCATTTGGGGAATCAACGATTTCGACGAGGCCTATCCACTCCCGTACATCAACGATCTGGTGCGATTCGCCGTCAGTGCCACGTTGGCTGCCCCGATACGAAGCAGCTGGCGATCAAGCCTAAGGCGGCCTGTGACGCGCTGCTGACTGGCTACACAGAAGGGCTGAACTCAGGAGGCCGACCGTTTGTGTTGGCCAAGGAGCAGTGGTGGCTGCGAGACATTGCCACCAACGCACTCCGTGACCCAGTCAAGTTTTGAGAGAACATGGAGGCGTTGTCGCCAGTGAATGGGGCTGTTCCTCACAGTGTGAGGGTAGCCCTTGACCACCTGATGCCGGAATCCGGTCTTTCGTATCGCCTTAAGCGACGGGTGTCAGGATTGGGAAGCCTGGGGCGCCCGCGGTTCATCGCGTTGGCCGATTGGCAAGGGAGAAGATTGCCCGTGAGGCGGAAGCCTTGGAGCTCTCAGCCTATGTGTGGGCAGGAGCGCACGATGGACCCGACACCACCTGCTATCAGCCTATATTAGACCAGGCTGTTCGGGGCCATGATCCTTTTGCGCGGGTACAGGGTGGCTGGCTTGTACGACGGCTCTCCCCCTATTGCTCGCGCATTGAACGGGCCACATTGCCGAGGAGACGAGATGAGGACCATCTCCTGTGTGCGATGGGCAGGGAGACGGCCAACGTGCATCTGGGAACCCGCGAGGCGATCAGAGCGATCCAGCAGACCTCGCAACACGAAAACCACAATGGCTGTATCGGGCTGCGAAACAGATGGCAAGTGTGACGATTAGCGACTGGACGGAGTGGAGAAAAACCTAACTCTGCTTCTCTTGAGGTCTTAGCACAACTCCGAATGAACATGGAGCATTGGACACATCGGCTGTCGTTGATCTAACGGCAACGCGAGAGTCATTACTGCCTGTCCCAGTATTGGATTTCTTTCCCGATGGGGTTCGAGCCCACGTAGTCGGTCTCGACCTTGAGGACTTTGCCATCGGGTGAGACTTCCGCCTTCGAGACGCCTGTCTCCTTTCCTTTAAACTTCAGGACCGTGACCGTGCGATGAGTGTCGATCCTTTTTATCCCCATCGTTTGGCCCGATGGCTTACCATTGACCAAGAGAGGAGCCTCCTTGCCGTTGAGAGGCGTCAGGACGGTCGATACGGTGCTCACCGGCGCATCTGAGCCGACAACCTTGTAGGTAAGATTCCATCCGGTGTCCACCTCCTCTACGGTCATGATGAGGCGACCTCCTTGCGGAGGCTCACGTAGAACCCATGCCCCACTCCACAGACTGTCAGCGCTCACGGTGGAACTCAGGCTGAGTAGGCACACGACGAACAATGCCCTGCCATGGAAGCGACGGTACGGGTGAGTCGAGAAGAGCATAGAGGTCTCGCAGGGGGGATTGTAAAGTGGTACGAACGAAGGCGCAAGAGTTTATATGCAGCTGCCTCGAAAATAATCTGGCATAGATTCATCTCTTCGGTCATCACATGCAGGAGATGGCGGAGGGGACGAATGGTTTTATCGGACGCGCCGGCACTCGGCTCTCGGCTCTGACTCCCCAGCCGAGTATGAAGCAAGGAAGGCGGTAGCTTAACCAGGTGTCTCCGGAATTGGGGGAAGGTCAGGGTGACCCTAGCGGCCTAGTGACGAGGGAAAACTTTGTTTGGCAGTGGGGGGGTGTTTAGGGCACTGGTCGACACCCCGCTGTTTCCAGCTACCTTTTCCGACACGCCTACGGTGGCACTGACGACAGATCAATAACATCGATACCACCAGCACCCGCCCTCTTTGACGAGGGAGTGATTGACGTTGGTGCCAGCTCTCTAGTAATGTCTCCGCCCAGAATTAGGGGGCTGCGAATTCCCTATCCTGACGCTTGTTCAACCCGGAGGTGCGTAATGCTGGCTGTCCGATTGGTACGACTTATCGAGAATCACATCGAACAGCTTTCCCGCGATCTCAGCGAGAAGGTGTGGAACTCTCCCCGGTGCAGCGATTTGAACAAAGTCCCGGCGAGCGAACTCCAAGCCCGCACCCGCGAGATCTATCGCAACCTCAGTGACTGGCTGCTGGATATGACCGAGACCCAGGTGGAGCAGCGATATACCGAACTGGGCGCAGCGCGCGCCCAGCAGGGCGTGGCCTACAGCCACTTCGTCTGGGCGATCATCTCCACCAAGGAGCACGTGCGCGCCTTCGTCCAGCGAGAAGGTCTGTCCGAAAGCGCCATGGAACTGCATGGGGAGCTGGAACTGCTGCACTTGCTCAGCCAGTTCTTCGATCTCGTGCTGTACCACGCCGCCGTGGGCTATGAGCAGGAGCGCAACCGCATAGGAGGACGGCAAACGAGGCGAAAGGGAGATGCGCAGAGAAAATCCACGTAGCGTTTCAACGGGTGAGGACTCATGCCTTCCGCAATATCCACTTGGGCGCCGGCGTAGCGATTAATGACGGTGATGGAGGACACCTGCTACCTGATCTACTTAGACAGAGGGGGAAATTGCATAAGATTCACAAGAAACACAATCCCATCATCTCTAATGCCGAGTATTTCTCCGCACATAGCGACCCTTCCAGCTTCGGCCCTAAAACCACTGCAAGCAAGAGGTCCAACCTTTTTCGCTCCTCCCGTCGATAAGCCACCGATTCTCCGGTTCCATCCTTTCGCTTTAAATCAGGCAGCCGAAGCGCGATTCGATCCTGCGTATTCTGGATAACCTTGGCCTGGCTCCAATCCACCTCATAGTCATTCAGCACTGAGAGCTTCTCGTATGGAATAACCTGGCTCACGTAGGTGAGATCATAAATCGTATATCCAAGCGGATACTTCTGAAGTAGTTTAGAAGGATTATCCGGATAGCCCCTCTGTCTGAGTAGATCTCTGATTTCATCCAGCTTTGCCTCACTTGGCTGGTTGGTGATCACTACCACGTTTTGGTTTCCCACAATGTTGGGGCTATTCGCGCCTACTAAATGTTGTGAGATGCTGGGATTTGCGGATATTGTGGGTTGGGACTTCTGCATCTCAGACTGTTTCGTTCCCGCTTGTGTAAGTGGCAAGACCGGAGGATTAGATTTGGATTGCGGACCACTTGCTTTCTTTTTGCCTGGTTGCTTTGATGGTGGCTGCACACTAGCCGATTGCTTCACCCCTGAGGAGGGGTATTCTTTGCCCTTTTGAATCTCCAAATCGTACTCCCTCATCTCCTTGCGTTTTTCATTTTCCGAAAGGGTCGTATCATCCCGAATCGAAGAACAGATGGAGGCATATTTCATTTGTTCTAAGTAAATTTTCCCAGCATCGGGCAGCGTACTGAATATGTCTTGTGTGACAGTCTTTGCTTTTGTTTTTACTTCTGCTCCCGAAACAGGTCCTATCCTTGCCATAGCCGCATTAATCTCACCTTCCCAGTCTTTGCCGGTTTGTTCAGGTTGGTTCGGGCAAACAATCGCCAGAGCGACTCCTTGATAACCTATGCCTAGACCGATAAAACCAAGAACTATTAGCAACTGGCTGATCATTAGTATTACTCCTCCGCTTGTTATCTGATAGTGGAGGGCCACTTGGCTATAGTTAGGGCATTCCGGTGCTCTTGCTTGCACATGAAAGCGGCGAGATAGACGATCCGAGAAGGGCATAGGGGCCTCGCAGGGTGGCGTATTGCAGGAGAGCGGAGAACAATGGCGCAAGAGCCGAGACCGCTGGCCGAAGCCTTGTCATAGCAACGGATCGCGATTGTCGCAGAAGTGTTTGTGAGAAATGCGGGGTTAAGAGCGTGATGTGCTGAGGCGCTTCAACTTTTTGAGATCGGCGGATACGAGGGCTCACCAGAAACGCTTGTTCGCAAAGGCATGTCCTGATCCGGATATCGCACGCTGTTCATCTTGGAAGCAGAGAGACAGCACGAATTTCCACGGGCGATATTTGTGTAAGGCGACCCGCCGGCATTATGGGTTTGAAGTCGCCATGACACATCTGCTTGTCCCCGAGCATCGGCGAGATATAGCCAGTACGTGGCCAAAAATCCTTCTCAGAGGGTTTTGAACTTGGCTTCAAAGGCTTCCAAAGGTTCTTGGTTAACGGTTTCACATTCCCCTCGGCACTGAACTCACGGTGTAAAAACTCTAAGTTGGTGGAAGCTTTGATGAGCGCGAGTCTAGCATAAGAACATCTTATTTCAATGCCCTCGCCTCTCGCTGTGACACCTGACCTCGCTCCTGAAATGGACTGTGTTGTATGTGCATAAAGCACCAGACAGGAAAGTGGTGAAAGGGAAGAACCGAGAAGGGCATCCTGGCAGATCTTCGTGATCGAGACTCATGGAGCACAGGTCGGACCTGGAATAAGGATTTCGACTATCTGTTTTCCTGAGGAAGAGCGAAAGGGTTTGATCTGAGTTCAGGATTGACCGTAATATCTCCGTTATGATTTCCTCGTATATGGTGTTCATCCCCCTCAGACTCCACCCGGCAGGACCAACCGACGAGTGCCATCGATGAGGCGGTACTGGAAGGCATCGTGCTGATCTATTGGGTAGGGGTTCTCACGATACACATCCTGTTATTTGCACCAATTTCAGTTGATGCGGAGGAGGTCTATGGTCCTCCGAACGCGCCCCAGTCCATCTCATCGACTCAGGACAAAGAGGGTGGAGGAAAAGTTCCGACGACGGAACTGATAGATGACCCGGCCCATCCTGCGGAACACGCGTTGAAATCTCTGCCGACTAAATCAGACTATACAATCATTCCGCTGCCGGCATTCGCCAGCAATCCCAATGAAGGGTACTGGGTTGGCATGAACCCTCCAATTCTCAAGGCCGACTCCAAAGGGGAAGTCAAAGAAGTATTGATGCCCCAGTACTTGTACAATCGATTGATCGGACACTACGGATCGCTGAATTACTTCGCGTATCCTTCGGATACAGAGCAGTATCATGCGCTGGCCTGGTTCGGTCAAAAACTCGATCAGGGTATCGACTTGGGATATAAGAATCTTAACGCGGGTGGATACATTTTCGCTGCCGATTTCGCTGCATTTAAAGACCCTTTCGAGAGATTTTTCGGCTTCGGGAGTAGAACGACCCAGGCACAGGAAACAAACTATACCTCGCGAGAATTACTCGTCAAACTGACCGCCGGCATCAAGCTCACTCCGGATCTCGCACTGATGTTGACTGAGCGGTATCGCAATGTACGAGTAGATGCCGGAATCGTTGATTCTCTTCCCGCCACAGCACAGCAATTTTCTACGATTCCAGGTATCCAGGGAGCGCAAGTATTGGGACACGGTTTGACACTCCGTTATGATACGAGAAATAGCCAACTTATGCCGACTAAGGGCACCTATGTGAACGTCTTGGCCGAATTTAATCAAAACGTACAGCCGCATGAAGAAAACCAGTGGTGGCACGTCGCATTCGATGCTCGTCAGTTCATTCCTCATTCATCGGACCGAATGACCTTCGTCGCACGCCTGTTGATCACCGGCGTGTTCGGACAAACAGAGCGCAAGGGTGCGGAGCAGCTCGGTGTGCCTTTTTATGAGCAGCCTACGTTAGGTGGCGAAAACACCCTTCGGGCTTTCGGGCGCGGGAGGTACGTCGGCAGCTGGGCTGCCCTTGTAAATTTAGAAGAACGAGTGACCGTGCTCAATAAAACGATGTTCGACATCAATACCCACCTGGAAATCGCTCCATTTCTCGATATCGGGCGAGTTGGACAAAGTAGTGCAAAGGCTCTGCAAGGGTCCTTGAAGGATCTCCAAATCAATCCAGGGATTGGCTTTCGATTGCTGATCAAACCTACCGTCGTCGCTCGATTCGACGTGGCCTATGGGCGTGATGGGGGAAATGTGTTCGTAGGAATAGATTATCCGTTTTAATATTGGCGTGATGATGACTCGCGGGGATACAGGGATTTCCTCTTGATAGGTGCTGTGAAGGCAGGAGATGTTTCCGCAGAGGTTACACAATCTGTGCGGTAAGAAACTGACGATGCCTGCATCGACATGAATGAACAAACGCAGCGTAGATGTGATGGATCCGTTGGCCTTCCCCGGCGTCAACGCGCGACACTATCCTCATGATTCTGTTCCCTGGCACCGTGATGGGCAAGGGTGCTCAATTTAAAGAACGCATCTAGGTGTTTGACCACAGCTTGGCGCTGACGGTCGACCGTGATCACGTGGTAGCAATCATCCAACATCA
Source organism: Nitrospirales bacterium (assembly GCA_038200685.1). GTDB lineage: Bacteria > Nitrospirota > Nitrospiria > Nitrospirales > Nitrospiraceae > Palsa-1315. Next base: position 1,023 of record JBBRRN010000105.1, on the reverse strand, counting down.
CGATTTGCTTCTGTATCGAAGTGATTTCATCAAAGACGAATTGGGCGTTCCGTGGCCCTGTCATGTCATCCTCGGTTGCTTGGAGAATCAGCGTTGGAGCCGACACCTTCTCTAAGCGTTTCCTGACGCGACTCTTGAGCCGATCGATTTCAGTTAAGGTTCGAAGTGGGAAGAGCGGGTATCCTTTTGATGCAGACGGCGGCGGGTCCGTCCCATTTTCGACAGACTCACTCCTGTATCCTTCCCACCATAAACCGACCCATTCATGAAACACGGATGCTGAGGTATAGGAGGCACGAATGTGTGCCTGAATCAAGGAGTCCTTTACCCCATAGGGCGGGCCATCCAGGTGAAACAAGAGATGTTGCAGACATTCGGGTACGAGTTTGAGTGCGAGTGGTAAGATCGCATGACTTCGTGGGGTATTCCACCCGTCATAGAAGAAGGTCGGGGACAGGACGCCAATCCCATCCACGGTCACCATGGTTGAGGCCTCGAGCGCAAGTAGCGAGCCTGCACTCAGCCCTGCCACATAGACGTGTTCATAGCGCTCTCGCACATAGGCTAATTGCTTGCCAACATGGTCGCACCACTGCTGTTCGCTTGTTCTCACAAGATCGCGCAGGCTGGTGCAATGTCCAGGCAAGGTTGTGGCATAGACATCCTCTCCGCGTCGAGCCAGGCCACGCGCGAGATAGCGCATCTCGACCGGCGTACCGGTAATTCCATGAATCAGATAGACGAGCGCGTTCGAGTCGTTCTCAAAAATGAGATCCGTCGACCGGCGACCCACCATTTCAGAGAGCCGGTCATGGCGACTCCGTGCCGTTGTGGTTATTTGCTGTCCGTGCATGATGTAAACAAGGAGTCCAAGAGTTCTATCCCCAGATCAATCTCGTCGGTAGTAATGTCCAATGCCGGCGCCAGCGTGAATACATTCTTATAATGTCCTCCGATGTCCAATACCAGGCCCATCGGACCACGAGACGAGGGAATGCCGCCAGCCAGTCCTGCTTCAAAGAT
>JBBRRN010000104.1:0-9591 GCA_038200685.1 Nitrospirales bacterium | reverse complement strand
ATCGAGCGCGTATCCGAACAGATCACGACCTTGACGAAGCGGCAGGCGGAAGTCGTTGTTAATACGATTTTCGATTGTGTGCGAGATTCTTTGAAGAACGGCGATAAGACGGAGATCCGAGGGTTCGGTAGTTTTCGACTGCGGGCTCGTCGTATGAAAGAAGGGCGGAACCCCAAGACTGGTGCGACTGTGGCGGTTCCCGCTAAGAAGGTCCCGTTTTTCAAGGCCGGCAAGGAATTGAAGGAACTTCTGAACCAGTGATCACAGGAGGCTTATCATGAACGCCCCCAACTCTCACGATGCGGTGGAGATGGATGTCCGTTGGACTGACGAGGCCTCCCAGCGTTTAAAGCGGGCACCACTGTTCTTGCGCGGCATGGTTCGGCGGATCGCTGAAAAAAAAGCTCGTGAGCTTGGTTGCGTGGAGATTACTGCGGAGATTCTCGATCAGTTCAAAAGCCAAATGATGGGTGGTATGGGAGGCGAATCCGGCATGGCGGACGCCGCCGAGCATATGGCGCAAGGCCGTCTCCCCTGGACTGCCGCTGCCAAGGACCGGCTGGATACGGTTCCGGAATTCATGCGCCATATGATCAAACAAATTACCGAAGAGATCGCCAAGGAGCGGGGCCATCTCGAGGTAAACGTCGAACTCTTCGAAAAGGTGGAAGCGCTGGGCGATCTTCGCGAAGCCTCAGGCCCTCCGTTGGAGTGGAGCGAGGGGGCGTTATCCCAGCTGCAAGAGAAATTGAAACAGTCGCCGCCGATCGCCGCTGAGTTTGTCGCCGACATGCTGAGGCGGGACACTGAAGATTTGGCACGCGTGAGAGGTGTGACTCGGATCGATGAATCGACACTGGTTCAACTGTGGGACGCGCCGCAGGAACGAGTCACATGGACCGATGAAGCCTGGACGCGTCTGCAAACGTCCCCTGATTTTGTACGTAGTGGAATCCGTATGGCTGCAGAGCGCAGGGCGCGGAAGCTCGGGCTCACGGAGGTTGACTCGGAACATCTGACGACCTTCCGGAATCAGGCTATGATGAAAGCCGTCAAACGGATTCGTTCATTTGGGTATGACAAGTTGACGTTTGAGGCGTTCGACACTGCGATGGAGAAGACCAAACGCTTGCAGGGGAATGAGCAGGCGGAGAAGCGCCTCCAGGAAATTCGCAAACACTTTGCTGATCCGGACACCAAGAAACCGGATGGCGGGACATTGGGTGCCGACTTGATGGACCGTTTTCGCCGCTATCTGAAGGGAGAAGGGACACTCTAACTGGCAGGATGCTGAAATAGTCCGCCAGCTTCGCTCTCGCCTCGTTCAGATCCTCATGGATATTCTGCAGCCACCAAATTGATGTTCAGTTTCTCCTTACGAGCTCGCACAATAGCGAAAATGTTCTTCATGGCGTTCTCGCTGCATGTGGGCCAATCGGGGTGGATGATCGCAATGCGGTAGGGCAGGGGCCGCTTGAGGACGGCCCCTGCGGTTTAGTGGGTTGCCACCTCTTGCGGCCAAAATTTATGTCGAATTTGTGGGAGGGGCTCGCTATCGAGGTTGGGGATATCATAAAGACAGCGATCGATCGTTGCCACTTCCTCTTCGGTCAGGTTCAAGGTGGTCCTCTTCTTCCAAAACTGATCGAGGATAAAATAGTCACCTGACTGCGGCTTCTCAGCTAAGAGCCCCTTCATCGTATCGAAGCCCGCGGTGTCTACCCCAGGGACACGGCCCTTATTGCGGTCGTGACACCAGTGCAGTACCTCAGCGATTCCGTACATCGACAACTCAATCTTCATCATCTTGCTCATGGAGTCCTCCTTACCAAGAAGGGCATTCTACCTTAACCTGTGCCCTATTTTCAAAGCCATTGATGAGAGGGCTTAAATTGGGGAAACGGCATTGTGGTGGAGCTGGTCACTCCGCAGGATTGATTGCCATGAGAAAGCAGCAGTCTGTATACTGGCCACGCTCATTTCAGAGGGAAATCTTTGTGAGGGGGCGTGTGCATACAGATCAATCACCACGTAGGCTGCTCCTCGCATGAGGAAAATCGCGTGATCAGAGTCGTCGGCAGCCACAAGAGGTGTAGAGCCTGGGGTTTTGTGGCCGTGGCGATAAGTGCCGCCCTACTTATGGCAAGCGGTTGCAATAAGCAAGATCCCTACACCCCACCGGATCTCTTCTACTACTTCGCCAGTTACAAAGTAGGGAAGAATCCGACGACTGTCACCCCCACGGATGTCAATCAAGACGGATTGACGGATTTGCTTACCACCAACATCGGCAGTAATACGCTGTCGATTCTCTTAGGGAACGGTGACGGCACCTTTCGCGATCAAGTCCAATTAAATGTCTGTAAAGAGCCTCGTTCGCTTGCGCTCGGGATGTTCAACCGCGATTCGTATCCCGATGTGGTCCTGGCCTGTTCAGGGGGTGATGAAATATCCGTACTCTTCGGTCGGGCTGACGGAAAATTTGAAGAAGGGCCGCGCTATCCTGTGCATCGCACTCCCATTGCCATTGCCAGCGACGATCTGAATGGCGATCAGGCGCCCGACCTCGTCGTCGCATTGCGGAACGACAAGATTAAAGTCTTTCTGGGAACCGGTACGGGTGAGTTCACCCATGGGGCGCAGTATGAATATGGCGATACGCCTACGTCTGTGGCGATGGCCGACTTGAGTGGCGATGGAAAGATCGATTTGGCCGTGACCAATGGGGGGCCGATGTCGAATGCGGTTTCTATCTGGAAGGGGAATGGCGACGGGACGTTTCGCCTTCCCACCGACTACCGGACGGGGAAGCGGCCACTCGGGGTGAGTTTCGCCGACTTCAATCGTGACCGGATACTCGACCTCCTTGTGATCAACGGTCAGCAAGATAGTTTTACAACTTTTCTCGGAATAGGAAACGGGACGTTCCAGCCGGGACGAGATTCCGGCGCAGACGCGGGACCGAATTTCGGGTACGCTCGTGACTTCAACGGCGACAGCCGCATCGACGTAGCCATCGTCAATATTCAGTCGAGCGATCTTTCTATTCTCTTTGGTCGGGGCGATGGAACCTTCGATTATCCGCCGAGAAACTATCGGACAAAACCGGGCCCCTTCGCCCTTGCGACATTTCGCGTCACCACGAAGGAAGCTGAAGAGCCTGGACTTGTGACGGCGGATAACGGCAATGGAAGCGTCTCCGTTTTTCTTCATCGAGGATTGAAAGCGGTATCCGCTCCAGTCGCGCCTCCCCCCTAAGGCGTATCGACGGCTGGAGTGAGTCAAAAGGCAGTCTTCTTGACAGCCTACCGACCCTCGGCTAGAGTGACCGAGGGTCGCCTCCTTACGGCCTTTTGGAGCTTTGGTTCGAGGACATCGTGAGATCCTTTCGATGGTGGTTTGCGATTGGCGCCTTGCTCACTCTTTCCATGCTGATGGTACAGGGGGGGGTGCGAGAGCTACTCGACGGATCTTTACCCGGCAGTGGAACCAGCGCGTACCTCTCGTTTGTGACCACGATTTTTGGGGGAGGATTGCTGGCGGGTTGTGTGGCACTGGTGATGAAACGACTCCAATAAACTCTCAATTTGAAGATAGATGCGTTGATGCATTGTTTGAGATGTAAGGGATTTATGATGGTCGAACGCCACTATACGCTGGTGAATCGAAGACTTTATGCCCGCTGTCTGAATTGCGGGTTTTGGATTGACCTTGCCGACCTGCTTCGTTTTTTTCACAAGGTGATCGACAGCGGGTTTCGTGGAGGAAAAGTGCGGGAATCGTTCACACTATGAGTAGGAGCGACGACTTCATGAAGGCAAGAGACTGCGGGAGATCTCATCTGAAGCCATTTCTGGCCTGCGCCGTTGGGGCGTGCATCGGTTTACTCCTGATCGGTGCCGAGGCCTTCGCTCCGTCCGTCGCTCTTGCGAAGAACACCCGGGTTCACTCTGTTCCTGTTCGAACTGTGATCGCTCCCCACCGGTTCCCTCCATGGCGAGTCGCTCCAGCCCATGGCATTCTTCTCAAAGAACTTAAGAGCGGGCATGTGTTGTATGAACATGATGCGGGGAAGCGAATGTCCCCTGCCAGCCTCACGAAAATCATGTCGGCTCTCGTTATTCTTGAACGGGGTCGGTTGGATGATTTTGTCACGATTAGCCCCAATGCCGCACGAGCGCACAAGACGCACTTGCGCGTGAAGGCAGGGCAGATTTTTCGCTTGGAAGACCTGTTGAAGGCCATGCTCATCGTATCCGCCAACGATGCATGTCTCGCAGCGGTGGAGCATGTGGGAGGCGACGAAGCGCAGTTTGTGGCTCTCATGAATACCAAGGCTGCGGCACTCGGCTTGTCCGATACGCATTTCAGCAATGGCTGCGGGTTTGACGGCCCGGACCATTATTCGACAGCCGAAGACCTTGCGACGTTGAGTGTCATAGCCCTCGATCAGCCGATCTTCCGGCAGTTGGTGCGTGAGGAGCGTGCGATGATCACCCCGGTCAACGGACACCGTGCGTATGTGTTGCACAATACAAACAGATTGCTAGGGCGTATTCCCGGTGTCGAAGGAATTAAGACCGGATTTACTTCCAAAGCCGGTCGGTGTCTCATTGCCAAAGTCTCACAGAACGGAAGCGATCTTCTTCTTGTGATTCTGAATTCCAAGCGTCGCTGGAATACCGCGACGAATCTCATCGCCTACGGGTTACAGGTAGCCGAACTCCGCACTAAATCTCCCTATTTGATCGATCGGTAGGCTCTTAGGCGGCAATGCCAAGGACGGCATAGCCGTATCCGAAAGTTATCTGTTCGATTCTTCCTCGGGTCTATTATAGTGAAGCACTATGGGATGGTGCATGGAATGAGAGCGGGAGAAATGGAGTGAGAACGATCACGTGTATGATCGGGGGAAACGACTGGAAGTCATTGAGGCGGGCAGGTACGCGTTGAGGTCAACAGTCAGGCCCTCATTGTTAACGAGACAGGAAAAACTCCACATTGACATCTTTCCCAAGATAATTGATGACGAATCCCTGCTTATCGTAGGCAAGTATGGCGCCCATCACGTTTTCGTCCCCATAATCTTCCTGCCCCAATAGTTTTCGCACGTCATCGGGGCTTTCGCTGTTCAGCACGTTGCGAAAGATCCCTCGAGTCTTATAGGAGAATCGATTATTGATAAAGATCAGGTCGATCTTGCCGTCCTGGATGCGCACGCCGGCCATAGGACCGGTCGGCTTGCGTTGATCGAGTAAGAAAATGAACAAGGCCTCTTGCTCTACTTTTACTCCGGGGATTTTTTCATTCACGAGCGAATCCATGGCTTTGGCTTCGGAGTCTCCCAATTTGACCCCAAACAGGGAAATCTCGACGCTCTTCAAGGCCTTGGGGTCCATCACGTCATTCTTACTCAATTCGTAGGACTCGCCGTATCCAAGGGGCACCCATGCGCCGACTCCAGCCGTCACCATGCAGGCTATCACGAGGACTCGCAGTGTATACTTCATCGACTCTTCCTTACCCATGGGTTCCGAAAGATGTATGGTTCGTGAATGTTATTGGCGGAATTGGTAGGGGCAATACAGTACGTGAGCATTTTATCGAACGACCTGAGAACTTGCAAGAACGGCTGGATGCATGATGGGGGCAGATCAATCCCTTATCAGTTGTTTCTATTGTGGTAGCAGGTTAGGCGGTGTGATGGGTGCCGATGAGGAGGGCTCCGAGCTGTCGGAGCCGTTGAAAGTAGGGCCGGCAGTCTTCGTCAAGCTCGTCCGTCAGGTTGTCCAGGTCTGCAACGCAATCTTCAAGAATCCTGATACGCTGGGGATCAAGTCCCTTAGGGCTGTCACGGAAATACACGACGCATCCGCTGATCACGGTATCCAATGTCATCAGCGGTCCCTCGATTTGGCTGTCGACTTGAGGCCACGGCTCTTCCTTGTGAGTTTCCCAGAGAGATAACACAGCATCCTGATCCATCCTGCAGATCTCCAGCGATCCTGCCAAGTTTCTATCTGTTTACCCTAGCGCATGGAGTGGCAGGAGCGCAAGCGTGTCGAGAGTGAATCCGCACGCGCAGGTCCTCAGGCCACGGACTCATGACACGAGGCGTTCATGGATAGAGCCCCCGGTGAAGATGTGCTTGAGCGACTTTGTCGATCCCGCTCATCAGGGCGGCCATACGCATAGAAGTTTTTTTTGACACGGAAAACTGTAATGTCCGATGGAAGGCGGTGATCATGATATCTTGCAATCGCTCTTGAATGTCAGTGGCTTTCCAGAATAACCGCTGCAGATCCTGTACCCATTCGAAGTAGGACACGATCACTCCCCCGGAGTTAGCGAGGATGTCTGGAATGATAAAGATTCCACGGTCCTGCAAGATGCGATCGGCCTCCAAGGTCGTCGGGCCATTCGCTCCCTCGGCGAGAATCCGGCAGCGCAGTTTCGCCGCATTGCGTTCGGTGATCTGCTCGGAGAGCGCAGCGGGGACCAGCACGCTACAATCGAGCTCAAGTAATTCGTCGTTGGAAAGCCAGTCTCCCAGCTTGGTATCGCGCAGGGGTTGGCCTGCAGTTTTGTAGCGTGAAAGAAGCTCTGGAATATCCAATCCGCTCGAATTAAAGAGACCTCCGTTCACGTCGCTCACGGCGATGACACGTGCGCCACACTCTTGCATGATGCGGGCTGTATGAGCTCCGACGTTGCCGAATCCCTGTATCGCCACAGTAGTGTTCCGAATATCGAGCTTGAGATGGCGAAGCGCCTCCATGGTGACACAGACCACTCCGCGGCCGGTGGCTTCTTCGCGACCGAGGCTTCCTCCAATCGATAAGGGCTTGCCCGTGACGACACCCGGTACCGAATATCCTACCTGCTGGCTGTAGGTGTCCATGATCCAGGCCATCACCTGGCTGTCGGTGCCGACGTCTGGAGCCGGTATGTCCTTGTCTGGTCCGATCAATGGGAAAATTTCCGCGGCATAGCGCCGGGTCAATCGTTGTAACTCCGGTAGCGAGAACTGTTTGGGGGAGATCGCGACGCCACCCTTGGCCCCGCCGTAGGGCAGATCGGCTAACGCGCATTTCCACGTCATCCACATGGCGAGTGCCGCAACTTCCCCAAGATTCACATTCGGATGATAGCGAATGCCGCCCTTCGTGGGGCCACGTGAGGAATCGTGCTGCACACGGTAGCCGGTATACACTTCGACCCGGCCATCGTCCATCCTGACAGGCAGGCTGAGAATCAGCGATCGTTGTGGAAGCTTTAGACGCTCGCGTAGATTATGGTCAAGCTCCATGGCCTCCGCGGCTTGATCGAACTGTGCCACTGCCAGCCGGAAAGTCGGTGTGTCGAGTTCGTGCATTGCGTGATCCTTTTTATCAGGTATGAAGTGGGGCTATCGATGCGAAGGAGTGGTCACGGTGCTCCTACCTCATGATGTCAGGCGAGAGACTGGACCATTGAACGTTGAATGTTCGCGCGAATTCCTCCGCCACCTGTTGTGTGACCACGGTGGCCGACGTGGCGGGTTGCAGAATCTCGGCCATAGACGTGATACGGCATTGTGCGAGGCCACAGGGCATAATAAGGGAAAAAGGGAAGAGGTCAAGATCGACGTTGAGCGAAAATCCGTGAATTGTGACCCCGTGATCGATCCGGACTCCGATCGCGCCAATCTTCGCGTCAGTCTGGTTCCAGCGCACCCAGACGCCGGGGTTCTTCTTCATGCGATAACTTTCAACCCCCCATCGCGCGAGTGTATGGATGAGGACCTCTTCCAATTTCCATACATACTGCTTAGGTCCTGAGCAATAATCCGATAGCTTGAGGATAGGATAACCCACGACTTGCCCAGGTCCATGGTAGGTGATCGAGCCGCCACGATCGACGAACTGGAGACTGGCACCCGTACGGCGGAGAACCTCTTCTCCGCAGTTCCAATGTGCTGGTCGGGTGGTGCGACCGAGGGTATACACCGGCAGGTGCTCAAGGAGCAGCAAGATATCTACTTGTTTTCCCGCAATCCGATCCTGCTGTAGTTGTTTCTGGAGTGTCCAGGCTTCGGCATAGGGGATCGGTTGCGAAAACCGAACGAGTGAACTTGCTTGCGGGGTGGGTATCGGAAGAGGATCACTGCTCTGCCAGCAGCCATGATGGTCTAGTTGTGATCCGTCGATATCACTCACAGGAAGCCTTCCGTAGCACGGGATCCTGAATCGAGATTGTGGTCATAGTGATGGCGCAATTCTGGAAGCCTCCGCTGGCAGACATTGATCTTGATGGGCCTTGCGTCTGAGTTGCTGGCAAGTCGAGGGTGGAAATCGTGATTGCTGAAGGTGCCGACGGCGATTGTTCGTCAGATGGGGTTAATCCAAATGGTAACTCAGCAGTGGTGATCAGCTCTCCAGGGACCAAGGCGCCGGCAAGAAGGAGAAGGAACAACATGGTGAAGACGCGAAAGCTGAGGAATCTTCGCTGTGTTGAGCGCTCGCGTATCATGAGACCTCATCGATTCGAGTCGGCCGTATTGTCGCACAAGTGCTTCCAGGGTGAAAGTCGTAGAATGGAAAAGGGGCGAGGTCAGGCATCCCCCCTTTTCTGCTTGATGAGCCTGTCGTTTACTGGATGGAGGCAAATATTTCCTTCACCGCAGGGGTCTTCAACTTCTTGAGCGCTTTCACTTCGATCTGGCGGATTCGCTCCCTTGTTACTGAAAGACTCTGTCCCACTTGCTCCAATGTGCAGGCCTGATCCTGGCCGATGCCGAAGCGCAGCCGGATGACGGTCTGCTCACGGGGTGTGAGCGTGCCGAGAATGCGTTCGAGCTGGTGAGACATTTCAGTCCGGTGCACATGGGCATCGGGTGGGACGGCGTGCAGGTCTGGGAGTAGTTCCCCAAATTCCGTGCTTCCATCACCCACCGGCTTCTCCAGGGCAACCGGCTCCTGAAATGCTTGCGTGGTCTCGAGGAGTCGCTCGGGTCTCATCCGCAGTGCCTGAGCCACTTCTTCGAGTCGAGCCGGACGGCCTAGCTGTTGCCCGAGTCGTCTGGTCACGCGGAGAATCCGATGGGACGCTTCAGTCTGGTGAACCGGGATGCGAATGGTCCGTGATTGGTCGGCTAAGGCACGTGTGATGCCTTGGCGAATCCACCAAGTTGCATAGGTACTGAACTTAAATCCTTTGCGGTATTGATAGCGCTCGGCTGCTTTCATCAATCCGATATTGCCCTCTTGCACGAGATCCAACAACGTCAGGCCCCGGCCTGTATAATGTTTTGCGACATCCACCACCAGCCGCAGGTTGCAGCGCACCAATTCGTCCTTTGCCTGTTCGAGCACGATCCGAGCGGAGTGGAGGGTGGCCAACTCTTCTTTAAGTTGTTTGGCGATGGCAGCCGGAAGCTTGTGCGGTCCCGTTTCCTGCATGAGCATCGCGCCGAGACTCTGCTGAGCCTTATCGATTGCGGTGGCTGAGAGTCCACTCAAACCTCTGACCATCTGGAGTGTCCGTTGCGCATCAAGTACAGCGTCAGAACGCTTGAGACGGAGAAGGACGTGTATGGTCTGGCGCAACATT
>JBBRRN010000103.1:0-9613 GCA_038200685.1 Nitrospirales bacterium | reverse complement strand
GCTTGGCGCTGGATGGCCTGAACCAGATCCGGGTGGCCATGCCCGAGAACGTTCACCGCAATCCCGCCGACAAAATCGAGATACTCTCGCCCTTCGAGGTCGTACACCTTCGTTCCGCTCCCTCGCACAATCGAAAGCGGTTGACGCGTATAGGTCTGCATCAAATATTGTGCAGCGCCTCGCTTGAGTTCTTCTGTCGACATGACAGACGTATCCCATTGTAAAAAAAGGGAAGGTAGCATAGGCCCGTCGAGGGAAGCAACTTGAAAGGCGCGGCGGAAGAACAGAGACTGCATCGCACCGCTTCTTTACCCAGGGAACATCTCCATTATGATACTCTCGGACAGATGAAACCCTGTTCGCAGTGCCAACAGCAAAACCAGGATGACTCAAAGTTTTGCTACCAGTGCGGGAACCAGCTGGCCGCCGAAGCGGAACCGCCGATCGCTGCTCCCAGGATCCAATCCGAAACCCATCCCGATGAACATCTCTGGCGCCAATTCATCGGTCCATACGCCGATCGCTATCTCACACATTTCAGAAAGTTCGGATTGGGGCAAACACCGAAGTTCGCCCTGACATGGAATTGGCCGGCCTTTCTCTATATTTCGTTCCTCTGGTTTCTCTATCGAAAAATGTACACGTATGCGTTGGTCTACGCCGTCGGCCCGATGATTTCGACCTACTTAACCGGCGACATGACCGTGGGCCTCATCTGGAGCATCATGGCCGGAGCCACAGCAAACTATGTGTACTACTGGCACTGCCGTGAACATATCGGCGAAATCAAGAAGAGCACAGGGCCCGATCCGGGGAAGCTAGACGAAGCATTGAAGAGTTCCGGTGGTGTCCAGTCCTACGTAATCTGGATCGGAGTTGCCTTGTATCTATTGTTCGCGGTTACCATGTTCAAGATGGTTCAGGACGGGCCACCGGACGGTGAACAATCACCCGGAAAACCCGGGAAGCCCTCCGCAACCAGCAGTGTGTAACGCTGAATGAGTGCGCACCTGTCTGGCCTGCGCTGGTCGACGGCGTAATCCTCGCCCCACATTTCATTTTCCTGCGTCGAAGTGTCACGTCAAGCAACGACACCAGAACCCCATCAACAAGCCTTCTTTTCATACCAATCCCGGCAGGATTGCACGCGAGTGACGGGTTCCATTTCCAGGGCAACTCCCTCCCAAGTTTGGATGCTTTCTGAAGGAGAAAGGGGTATTCTCTTGCCTCTTCCTAGTACCGAGGTCACCGGATGCAGTGGATCGCGCCCTCCGAAAAAGACATCTCCACCGATACGCTGGAAAATCGTCTGTGGGCTGCCGCGGACCAGCTTCGTGCCAATAGTGGCCTGACGTCTGCGCAATACTCGACCCCGGTCCTCGGCCTCATCTTTCTCCGCTTCGCCAAACGGCGAGCGACGCTGGAAAAGACCGCAGCCTCCTCTCGCCGCGGTTCCCATATGGACGATCCTGCCGCCTACCACGCCGAAGGTGTGCTGTACCTCACACCCAACGCCCGCTTCGACAAGCTTCTGCATCTGCCGGAAGGAAGCAATGCCGGCAAGGCGATCAACGAGGCGATGCGTGATATCGAAAAGCACAATCCTCAGCTTGCCGGAGTGCTGCCCAAGACGTACGAAATTTTTACCGGCACGCTCCTGAAAGAACTCCTCAAGCGCGTCTCAGAGATTCCAGCCACCATCGACTACGATGCCTTTGGACGCATCTACGAATACTTCCTCGGCGAATTCGCCAAGACGGAAGGATCAAAGGGCGGCGAGTTCTACACTCCGTCTAGCATTGTGCGCCTGCTGGTCGAGGTCTTGGAGCCCTATCACGGTCGCATCCTCGACCCCGCCTGCGGGTCCGGCGGCATGTTCGTCCAGAGCGCCCGCTTCGTGGCTGAGCATAAGAAGAACCCATCCTCGGAATTGGCTATTCATGGGCAAGAGAAGGTGGCCGCTACCGTCAAGCTCTGCCGCATGAACTTGGCGATGCATGGCCTCGAAGGGGACATCAAAGAAGCCATCACCTACTACGATGATCTGCACAACAGCACCGGGCGGTTCGACTTCGTCCTCGCCAATCCGCCCTTCAACGTGAACGCCGTCGATAAAGAACGGCTGGAAGCCGAGGTGGGGAAAGGCCGCCGGTATCCTTTCGGCCTGCCGCGCACAGACAATGGGAACTATCTCTGGATTCAGCTCTTCTACTCGACGCTCAACGGGAATGGTCGGGCAGGATTTGTCATGGCCAATTCCGCCTCCGATGCCCGCGCCTCCGAGCAGGACATCCGCAAGCAACTCATTGAAGCCCGCGCCGTCGATGTCATCGTCGCCGTTGGGCCAAATATGTTCTACACCGTCACGCTGCCCTGCACGCTCTGGTTTCTAGACAAGGGGAAGCAGCGGACCACCCGCGCCGACAAGGTGCTCCTTCTGGACGCGCGGCATATCTACCGCCAAGTGGATCGAGCCCACCGTGACTGGACCGAAGGACAGATCGGATTCATGGCGAATGTCGTTCGCCTCTATCGAGGTGAAGAACCGGATTTCACGCTCGGCGGCGCTGAGGCGGAAAACAAGCTCAAGGAAGTCTTCGGCAAGAAGCTGAAATTTACGGATGTGCCAGGGCTGTGCAAAGCAGCCACGATCAAAGAGATCGAAGCGCAGGGCTGGTCACTCAATCCAGGCCGCTACGTCGGCGTGGCACCGGGCGAAGATGTGAGCGACGAGGATTTTAAGGAGCAACTCGAAACTCTCAACGAGGAACTCGAAGCCCTCAACTCTCAGGCTCGCAATCTTGAAGTAACCATCAAGCAGAATATATCGGAGATATTGGAGCCTTGATGAGTTCGGTAGCTGGAAGCTGGCAACACCTGCCCATCAAGAATTTAGCCATTGAACTCATTGATGGAGACAGGTCTTGGAAATACCCAAAGCGTAGCGAGTTTCAACCATCTGGCGTTCCATTCTTGAATAGCAGCATCATTATTAGCAATAAACTTATTATCGAGGATGGCAATTTTATATCACAAGAAAAATTTGAGCAGATAAAGAAGGGCCGTGTAAAGAAAGGCGATATAGTTTTAACAACTCGGGGCAATGGGGTCGGGAAAGCTGCATTCTTCGATGGGCGTTATTCGACCGCATTAATCAATGCACAGTTTATAATCTTGCGCGCTAATCCCGATCATTTGGACCCTCTTTTTCTCTTTTACCAAATTATCAGTCCTGTATTCCAAGGGCGGATTCAGAGTTATGCTTCCGGGTCAGCTCAACCACAAATTCCAATCCGAGATTTCCGAGACATTCAGTTGGAAATCCCTGAACTACATGTACAACGCAAGATAAGCACTATCCTCTCCGCCTATGACGACCTCATCGAAAATAACCAGCGGCGGATCAAGATTCTTGAAGAGATTGCCCGATCCCTCTACCGCGAGTGGTTCGTGCACTTCCACTTCCCCGGCCACGACAAAGTTAAAAATGGTTCCCTTCCCCCTCGGCACCATCCCTCAGGGCTGGGACCTAAAGAAGCTCAAAGATGTTTGCCATCTCACGATGGGTCAGTCGCCAAAATCAGAGTTCTACAATGAAACCGGTGAAGGACAGCCGTTTCACCAAGGCGTGGCAGACTTCGGAGAGAGGTTTCCGACGGATCGACTCTTCTGCACTGTTGAAGGCCGCGTCGCCGAGGCCGGAGACATTCTTTTCAGTGTCCGTGCTCCGGTCGGTCGCTTGAACATCGCCGTCGAGAAAATCGTCATCGGACACGGTCTTTCTGCTATTCGACACAAGGACGGACACCAAGCATTTCTCTGGGAGCAGCTGCGCAACCAATTCACGAAAGACGACATGATGGGCAATGGTGCGATATTCGCGGCTGTCACAAAGGAAGACATGCAAGGTATCGAGCTAGTGTGTCCACCCGAGTCCATCGTCCATGCAGCAACGAAACATTTCACACCGCTGCACACACAAATCGCTACGCTGTCTAAGCAAACCGTTAACCTCCGCCGCACCCGCGACCTGCTGCTCCCGCGGCTGCTTTCGGAACAAGTATCGGTAACATGCTAACAATCAAGCTTCCAACAGGCGTATTTGAATACGACCCAGCTGTGCCGTTGGGTAAACGAGGGGGCTTTGGACAAGTATTTGCTGGGACAACCGCGAGTGGGGACGGTGTAGCTATCAAGAAGCTTCACGTCTCATCGGCTGATGCCGCACATCGCGAGCTACGCATTGCCGAAGAGTTGAAAGGCAACTCCTACGAGCATGTCGTCTCTTTCATTGACGCGGGGGAAGATGCAGATACTGGCAATTACTTTGTCGTAATGTCGAAGGCTGAAGGGAACCTGCAGAGTACCGTAGAGAAAAGTGGACCACTGACAGCAGCGGAGGCTGCATCGGTCTTGCTTCAAATTGTCAAAGGACTTTGTGAAGTCGGCGAGTTGGTTCATCGTGATCTCAAGCCAGACAACGTCCTGTTTCACGAGGGGAAGTGGAAGGTTGCTGACTTTGGAATTGCCCGCTTTGTTGAAGAGGCTACAGCAAGCAATACCGTCAAGGATTGCCTTAGCCCGTACTATGCTGCGCCAGAGCAGTGGAGATTCGAGCGTGCAACACATGCCACAGATATCTACGCGCTAGGGTGTATTGCCTTCGTTCTTTTTACTGGGAAGCCCCCGTTTATTTCGAACCCACCTGAGGAACACCAGAAGGCGGCAGTACCCTCGTTTCTTTGCACCGACTCTCGACTTGCGACGCTCACTAACATGATGCTGCGGAAACTTCCATCGACCAGGCCTACTTTGTCCCGAATCCGTGACCTATTAAACGAAATTGTGGCGAAACCACAACAACTGAGCAACGCAGATCCTCTAGCGGCCTTGGCTCAGTCGGCAGCTAAGATTGCTGATAGTGAACAGAGACTTCAGGCTCAACAACAGACTGACAACGCGGCGAGGATTGCGAGGTCGCAGTTGGCGGTGAGTGCCTTCGACATTCTGAAAGATAACCTAGAACGACTTTGGGGAAAGATTCATGGCCAGGCACCGAATGCAACCCGTAGATCTTCATCAAATGCTTTCCAGTGCAATTTAGGACACGGTTTCCTTTACGTTGATCTCTCTCGGAGAGACCATTTTAACGCAGGCCTGTTTAGTCAATCACGTTGGGATGTTGTCTGCCTGGCACAAATAAAGGTTGCGCAAGAACAGCCGGAATACGATTGGTCGGCCTGCCTTTGGTACATGAAGCTCCCACAGGGGAGTGAATATCGCTGGCATGAAGTCTCTTATTGGAGTTGGAAGGGGAATAATTATCAGCCTTTTGCCACTTCTGATTTAAGGAGTGCAGATATCGCTGCATCCAATGTAATGGGCCTCGTCAGCATTGCGTTTGGGCCTGAGCCAATTGACGACGAAAAAGAAGATGATTTCCACGATAGATGGATATGGCTGCTGGCAAAAGGCGCCGCAAGTGAGCTTAGGCGCCCACGCTCGATGCCAATTGAGAGATGGCCGCCCCAGTTCGCATGATTCCGATGAGGTTCACGTGCCACTCCGCAATACCAATGACAATCATTTGATCCGCCAACTGTTTTGCTTCGACATGCAGTTGTCAATAGACGTGACTCGTCAATACACCAGTGACCTGCTATTCCCTGGGCTGCTGTCGTGGTAGGTGAACGTCGCATGATCACCGAGTCCAACAGGGACCTCGTCGCGGACGAATGGAGCTGACCAGATGAGCCAGTCCCGCCGCCCATCTCCCAAACCCTCGCCTGCCCTTCCGTCCGGCTACGGTCCGTTGCTGGCCGATCTCAAGGCGAGGGTGCGGGCCTCGCTATCGGTGAACCGCGAGTTAATCCTGCTCTACTGGCTCATCGGGCGGGAGATTCTGCGTTGCCAACAGACTGAGGGCTGGGGCACCAAGGTTGTAGAGCGGTTGGCGGGTGATCTGCGGGCTGAGTTTCCGGAGATGCGGGGACTCTCCCGCTCCAATCTTCTTTCCATGCGGGCCTTTGCCGAGGCCTATCCTGACGACGCAATCGTCCAACAGCTTGTTGGACAATTGCCCTGGAGCCACAATGCGCTGCTTCTCACGGGGCTGCTGACGGGTGCAAGCGAGCTTACTAGCGTCGGTATTTCTGCGACCCAGGAGATCGCATGAGCGAAATATTCAATATCTACTGTGATGAGTCTTGCCATCTTGAGAACGACCGGCAACTCGCAATGGTCTTAGGTGCTGTTTGGTGTCCGGAGTCGCAACGAGCATCGGTTGCCAGAGCCATTCGCGAGCTGAAGGTGCAGCATGGGCTTGCCTCGAGTTTTGAGATCAAATGGACCAAGGTGTCTCCTGCCAAGCTGGACTTTTATCTGACCCTAATTGACCTATTCTTCTCCGATCCTCGGCTGCATTTCAGAGGGATCGTGATTCCGGATAAATCCAAGCTGGATCATTCGATGTTCAATCAATCGCACGACGATTTCTACTACAAGATGTACTTCCAGCTGCTGAAGGTCATTTTTGAATCTGGCAACCGTTATCGCATCTACCTCGACATTAAAGACACGCGCAGTCAGCAGAAGGTCACCAAGTTGCACGACTATTTGGCGAATGCCCAGTACGATTTCAACAAAGAGATGGTTGAGTGGATTCAGCAAGTGCATTCGCATGAGATCGAACAACTACAGCTTGCTGACGTGTTGATCGGGGCGCTTGGCTATTTACACCGTGGACTTCAGACAAGCCCGGCCAAACAGGCGCTAATCGAGAGGATTAAGGCTAAGTCCGGCTTCAGTCTACGCCGCAGCACACTTCCGTCCGAAAAGAAGTTCAATGTCTTTGTGTGGACGCCGCAGGCCGTGGAATGAGTCTGCCAGAATTGTTTCCTTTCCATGGTGAGTGGGAACGTTATGAGGAAGAACTCTACGAGATCTATCTAGAAACGATTGTCCGGTCTGGCCTGACCTTAGGCGGCGTGCCTGTTCGATCGAGATATGTGCCGCCAACGAAGAACAAGGGGTATAGTTTCTGGCACCTGATTTCAGAGGGTGAGCGCGAGGAAGAGCGAATTCCAGACATCCGGCGATGCGAGCGGATTCGATGGGTGGCGTGGCTCATCCAACATGCAACAAGTCATGAAGACGTATGCTGGTGGGAAAATAAACGTGGCAGCAATACCCATGTCGTGATTTGGCATGAGCAAGAGAACTTTGCCGTGGTGCTGGCGCAACGGACTGGATATTTTCTCTTGAAAACAGCTTATTGGGTAAAGCAACAGCGCCGGAAGGACTTTGAGCGTGAGCGAGAAGAGTTTCGTCGTTCTCGAAAAAGCTAGAGCCGCCAGGCATTGCTGCAAGGCGGCTCCGTATGCTCCTTCTACACATGGTAGATGAGTCGTTCACAGTATCGGCCCGTTTGATGGAAAATTCAAGCCCCATTTAATTCTAAGCAATGTCCCATACTTATACTGAAGACTCCCTTGTCGAACAGCCTGCCATCCAGCTTCTATCTGAGATGGGCTGGCAGACGGTGTCGGCACTGGAAGAAGTTTTTGGCGCAGGCGGCACCCTTGGGCGTGAGACCAAAGGCGAGGTGGCCTTGGTTCCTCGACTTCGTACCGTGCTTGAGCGTCTGAACCCTTCTCTCCCACCAGAAGCCATTTCGGGAGCGATTGACCAACTGATCCGCGACCGCTCGGTGATGAGCCTCGCGGCGGCTAATCGAGACGTATATGGCTTTCTGAAAGACGGAATTCCTGTTTCCATTCCAGATACCAAAGATGGTGGGCAGAAGACCGAGCGTGTCCGGGTCATTGATTGGGAGAATCCTGCTGCAAACGACTTCCTGCTGGTGAGTCAATTCAGCGTGACTGGGTCGCTCTACACACGTCGGCCTGACCTCATTGGCTTCGTGAATGGCTTACCCCTCATCGTCATTGAGCTGAAAAAGCCTGGCGTTCCGGCGCAGCAAGCGTTCGACGACAACCTCACTTGCTACAAGTCCGACATTCCCCAACTCTTCTGGTTCAACGGGCTGACGATCGCCTCCAACGGAACGGAAAGCCGCGTGGGGTCGCTCACTGCGGACTGGGAGCGGTTCTTTGAGTGGAAACGAATCGAACGGGAAGATGAACCGCGTCGTGTTTCACTCGAAGTAATGTTGCGCGGAACCTGTGAACCTTCGCGCCTGCTCGATCTTCTCGAAAACTTCACGCTTTTCTCAGAGCACAAGGCTGGGCTCGTCAAAGTGTTGGGACAGAACCACCAGTTTCTCGGCGTGACCAATGCCATCACGGCGACATTGGCTGCCCGAAAGCAGGGCCATGGACGAGGCGGCGTGTTTTGGCAGACTCAGGGCTCTGGCAAGAGTCTGGCGATGGTCTTCTTTGCGCAGAAGATCCTGCGAAAAGTCCCCGGCAACTGGACCTTTATCGTGGTGACGGACCGAGTGGAGCTGGATGACCAGATTGCCAAGACGTTCAAGGCCTGTGGCGCGGTGAGCGAGGCGGAGAGCGACCTGTGTCACGCACAGAGTGGTGCGCAGCTGAGGCAATTGCTCAGCGAGAACCACCGGTATATCTTCACCTTGATCCACAAGTTCCAGACTCCCGAGTTGCTCTGTGACCGGCCCGACGTGATCGTGCTGACCGACGAATCACACCGAAGCCAATACGACACTCTGGCGCTGAACATGCGGACCGCGCTGCCTCGGGGGCTGTTTCTGGCCTTCACTGGTACGCCGCTCATTGTCGGCGAGGAACGGACGCGCGAGGTCTTCGGCGAGTACGTCTCTATCTATGACTTCCAACAGTCCGTCGAGGACGGGGCCACCGTGCCGCTCTTTTACGAAAACCGTACCCCTGAACTGCGGTTGGAGAATCCAAACCTTAACGACGATATTTATCACCTGATCGAAGCCGCTGAGCTGGATGAGGAGCAAGAGACCAGGTTGGAGCGTGAGCTGGGTCGGCAATACCAGCTCATCACCCGCGACGACCGGCTGGAGACGGTCGCAAAGGATATCGTGCAGCACTTCCTTGGACGCGGCTTCCAAGGCAAGGCCATGGTGATCTCCATCGACAAGGCCACGGCGCTTCGAATGCACGACAAGGTGCGGAACTACTGGCAGGCAGAACGTGCGCGAGTGGAACAGGAGTTGGCGACGCTCACGACCTATGAGGCGAAGTCCGACCCGGACCGCATCAGGGAACTCCGTGAGCGGCTGGATGTGATTCAGACCACGGACATGGCCTTGATCGTGTCGCCAGGCCAGAACGAGATTGACCAGATGAAACGGCTGGAGCTCGACATTGTCCCGCACCGCAAGCGGATGAACGACGAGTCGCTCGACGAGAAGTTCAAGGACCCGACAGATCCGTTGCGCCTGGTCTTTGTCTGTGCGATGTGGCTGACCGGGTTTGACGCGCCAAGCTGTTCGACTGTGTATCTCGATAAGCCGATGCGGAACCACACCTTGATGCAGACGATCGCGCGGGCGAACCGCGTCTTCCCTGGCAAATACAACGGGCTGATTGTGGACTACGCCAACGTCTTTGCTTCACTGGAACAAGCGTTGGCCATCTATGCTATCGGTCAGAGCGGC
>JBBRRN010000102.1:0-9643 GCA_038200685.1 Nitrospirales bacterium | reverse complement strand
GTGGATGTCCATCAGAACCAGATCGTAGCGGCCGACGGTCACCATGTCACAGGCGATGCGGCCATTTTCCGCGATGTCCACCTTGTACGGCGTCGCTTTGAGGTAAGCCTTGACTAGAAGCTGATTGTCAGGCGAATCCTCCACAACCAGAATTCTTAGCGGTCGGTGATCCACCAATGCTACGGGTGTCTCGACTTGCCTGGGCAACGGGGACAAACCTTGCTTCCGTCTATGTGCGATCGTGAGCGCGCGACGGAGCTCAGACCGTTTAATGGGTTTTTCCAAATATCCTGCCAGACCAAGTTCGTAGGTGCGAGCGACCTCACCAGACCGGCGCATGGCTCCTCCGAAGTCCGACGTGAGCATCAAAATGGCAATGTCTTTCAGAGACGGATCTGCTCGAATTCGCTCGGCGACGTCGAATCCGTCCAGATCTGGCATGCGGGAATCGAGCAGGACAAATTCGTACGGTTCGCCGGCCTCTCGCGCCCGTTTCAGCTCGGTCAGCGCGGTCAGACCGCCCGGCGCCTCCCCCGCCTGCATCGCCCAGGCGGTCAAGGCCTCCCGAGCGATGAGTCGGTTCGTCGGGTTATCATCCACGACCAGCACGCGAAGAGCGTTCAAGTCCGTGAGGGTGGAGAGTGTGGCTTCGGGAGACTCCGGCTCGACGTCGAATTGCAGTGCGCACGAGACGGTACTTCCGTGGCCAACTGTACTCTCGGCCCAGATGCCGCCGCCCATCAGGGTGGCGAGTTGCTTACAGATAGCGAGACCCAGGCCGGTACCACCGTATTTGCGCGCGGTGGAGGTGTGCGCCTGCGTGAAACTTTCGAAAATTGATTCCAGCTTATCTGGGGGAATGCCGATCCCGGTGTCGGTGACCGAGAAGAGCAGCGCGCCTGGTTCGGAGATTTCTGGATTCGGCACCACGCGCAATTCGATGGAACCCTGCTCGGTGAACTTGATGGCATTGCTGACAAGATTGACCAGAATCTGCTGGAGGCGGGTCGGATCGCCATAAAGGAAGCGTGGGACCTCAACCGACACGTAGCAGGTTGGCTCGACGTTCTTATCGCGAGCCCGCAGGGCCAACAGGTCGATCACGTTGTCAATCACGTCCTGCAGATCGAAATGGATCCGTTCTAGCTCAACTTGCTTCGCTTCCACCTTGGAGAGATCGAGGATGTCATTCAATAGAGTCATGAGGTTCTGGCCGGCGTTTCGGAAGATACGAACATATTTACCCTGTTCATCGGTGAGAGACGTCTCCCCTAGCAAATCGGCCATTCCGACTATCGCATTCATCGGCGTGCGGATCTCATGACTCATGTTGGCCAGAAACTCGCTCTTAGCCCTGGTGGCTGTCTCAGCCAGTTCTTTCGCCTGAAGCAAGGCTTCCTGAATCTGCTTCCGCTCCGTAATCAATTCCGTGAACATGATGATCCCTCCGATGGCATCGTTCTCGTCATGCCAGGGCCGCACTTCCCACCGCAACCAGTCGGTGTGCCCGTTCGCTCGCACGAAAGGATCCTCTTCCCTCCGTTCGATCGCACCGGCCATGCATCGTTGATAGATATCCTGCCACTCCCGCATGTCACGGATTTCAGGAAACACGTCGTAATGGTGACGCCCGATGATATCCTGCTCACCTAGCTGATAATCGTGATACCAGCGCTGACTGACAGCCACATATCGAAGCTGCCGGTCGAGCATTGCCACAGCGACCGGTGTGTGCTCGACGAAGGATTGCCACAGCGACCGACTGTGCTCGAGTGACTGAACTACCCGTTTGCGCTCCTGCTCGGCCACTATTCGCGAGGCAAACACCTGCAAAATAGGGATCACCAGCTTCCCGTCCGGCATCGGCTTGTTATCCATAAGGGCGATATGCCCGATCACTCGGCCCATCTTGTCCGCGACCGGTACCCCGCAATAACTGACAACCCCAAAGTCGGAGATCAAGCGGACATGGGGATAGATCGCGTGAAGCCGATCCGGATGGTGAACGGCCTGTCCTGTTAACACTGCCTCGCAAGGGCTGCCCGTCGGCACCACAAACGGCTCGATGAAAGCGCCTGCCCCCCACGCTGCGATGGACCGAAAATGCGTACCTTCAGCATTTTTCTCAGAAAGATAGGCGTACTGGACATTGAATGCCGTGGCCATGCGACGGACCAAGGAGGAAAAAAATTCCTCCCCTTCCTGTGTCGCAACCCCTTCAATCACCGCCAACAGCGCGTCCTCTCTCTTTTTTCGTTCAGTGATGTCATTGGTCACGGCTAACTGTTCGGTGCACCCGGTGACAGGGTTTCGAAAGGGTACGGCATAGGTCTCCATCCACCGGCTGGATCCCTTGAGACCTTGAATTTTAAACTGGAGTGTTCGCTCGTGACCATTGATCACGTCGTCATGCATACTCACGAACGCGGCGCGATGCTCAGAGACAACCAGGTCGAACATTGAAAGACCGAGCGCGTCCTGCTCGTTGCTTGCCTCAATAAATCGTAATCCGGCAGGATTTATTTGCAGCAACGTTCCATCGGAAGCAACGCGGTTGATGCAGCTAGGTCCTGTGCTCAACATAATCATGTTGAGCAATTCCTGCTCCCCCCGTTTCTTCTCCACTTGTTTGAATGCGGTCACGTCTTCACAGGCAATGAGAGCGATTGGAGTGTCAGCGCCACGCGCAATTCGAACGGTCTCACTGACCCAAGTCATCGTTCCATCTTTCTTCACCATCCTGAATGTCCACCAGGCGGTGCAGGAGGGATTGCCGAAAGCATCAGCCAACTTTCGGACGACCGCATCCGTATCCTCTTCATAAAAGACCGACAAGATAGGACGCCCGATCAGTTCTTCCGGTGTGTAGCCCAACTGTGTCGCACCAAAACTGTTGGTGGAGAGCACCGTGCCTTGTTGATTCACTGTGAAATGCATGAACGGGGTTTCGTCATAGAGGGCACGGAAGCGTTCTTCACTGGCGCGCACGGTCTCTTCCATACGCTTCAGGTCCGTCCTGCCGAGTAGTAGAGATTGATTGGCAGCCGCGAGCTCAGCCGTACGGTCGGCGGCGTGCGTCTCTAGATCCGTCATCAGCCGTTTCCGTTCGATGGCAGTGCACAGGGAACGGGAAAGCAGCGCTCCGTCGTACCTCCCCTTCACGACGTAGTCCTGAGCTCCGGCACGAATTCCGTCCATTGCCAGCTGCTCGTCATCCATGCCTGCCATGACCACCACCGGAATCCCCGGCGCCGACGCTTGCACACGTGCGAGTGTATTGAGGCCAATGCTATCGGGCAGGTTGAGATCCAAGATAATCGCGTCGAAATGCCCCGCAGTCAGGCAGTTAGATGCGGCTGACAGTTGATCCACATGCACCACCCGAATGGCGACATTTGTGACAGCAGAAAGGGCTGTTCGCAGCAGGATCATCTCCTCCCGGCTGTCCTCGATGACAAGAATGATCATAGACTTCTTTCGGTTTCGCCCCCCTCTAGCTGGAGTACGGGCTACTCACCACCCGAATCGAACGAATGGAGTTTCTGAACATATTGAAATTCCCTCCGACACAGGAATTCAAGACTCATAAGAGTCAAAAACGTTTTTCCCTAGACTGCTGGAGAATCATTTTACCGACCAGTTTAAAGCGATTGACTGCCCTGTGAGGCTGCGATTGAAGACCGTCAGGATGTCGATCGTGGCGCGCGCTTCGCGGCTTGCCAGCGGCACGAAGAGGGCAGCAGGATGAGGGGAATGTTCGACTCTCGAATACCTGGTGTTGGCTGATCACTCGCGGGTTCACGATGCAGCCGGTCACGACCTGTCTGCTCATACTCAAGTTTAGATAGATTCGCCAGTCCTTCGTGTCACTGTATCCTCACGTCAGGTGCAGCGCCTTGCTCAAGGATGTAGAAAGACGCCTTACGTTGTTCGGACGACAGTTCACGATAACTCAACAGCCGTCAACGACCCAACCAATTCGTCATTCACGCCACCATCGTCCGATCGCTATCATACGCAATCAGAATTGGATCCTTACTGCTTTTCCCCTCAGTGGCAGATTACTGCAGAAAACCGGCAACCGTGACCTTACCCGTAGGCGGTAAATCGGCAACAGAAGTGAGATCCAGAGGACCGTCGAGGCCTGAGAGATATGCGTGTGGGATTTTCACCACCTCACGCCATAGCGGGAGACATCAAACCCCTCTCGGCGCTCTCGCTTGATGATCGTCGGATGTATGTACCTAGATTGGGATCGGTCGGATAATGTATGCGCACGCGCGCCGGTCACACGAGAACGCCGGGGTGCTACGTGTCACGAGTGTTGGGGACAAGAGAGAGCGTACCGGCTTGTTTCGCCCGATTGCGGCCTTCTTGCTTCGCTTGATAAAGCGCTTGATCCGCCGCCCTGACCAAATCGGTGGGAGAGTTACTCCGGCTGGGGATCGTACTGGCGAAACCTGCGCTGATGGTGGTACAGCCACCGTCGGAATCCGTAATACCCAAAGCCTCAATTCGTTGCCGAAGTGTTTCCGCCACCTGTGCCGCCCCGTCCGTACGGGTGCCGGGAAGCACAACCACGAATTCGTCGCCGCCGTATCGTGCGACTAAATCTCCGGGTCTGTTCACAGCGCCCGCGATAGCGGCGGCCACCTGCCGGAGGCATTCATCGCCCGACGTATGGCCAAGAGCATCGTTGTAGGACTTGAACCGATCGATGTCGAGCATAATCAGCGAGAGCGGTGTCAATTCGCGAACGGCCCGTCGCCATTCCTGATCCAGGAAGTCATCAAATTGCCGGCGGTTCGTAATGCCGGTGAGGCCGTCAAGACAAGACAGGCGCAACAACATCTGGTTCGCTTCCTGAAGCTGACGCATGACCTCAAGAAGCTCCTGCTCACGAGCCCGCCTTCGTTCGATTTCGTGGACTAGCCGCAATACCGACCGGATGCGAGTCAAGAGCTCGATCTTGTTGATGGGTTTCCCAATGTAGTCGAGTGCGCCTGCGGCAAAGGCGAGCTGGAGGTCGACGGGATCGGTCTTCACCGTGACCATCATAATGGGCGTGTCACGGAATCGTTCAACCGCCTTGATTTGGCGGCAGGCTTCAATGCCGCTCATACCCGACATGGCGATATCCATGAGGATCAGATCGACTCGAGAGACGTCGACGTGCTTCCCGTCATCGAGCCCCAGCAAGCGGAATGCAGAGGCAGCCGAGTCAGCAATCAGGAGATCGTCATAACCGGCAGCCGAGAGCATCGACTGAACTAAGAGGCGGTCGTCCGCCGAGTCATCAACGATTAAAATACTCATGGGCTCAACATCCTAGTGAGACAAGTAGTACGCGTGAGAAATCGTAGCAGCTAGTCCTGGTAAACTCCAGGATAAAGCTTTTTGACGCAGGGTTGACAGATACCGTGGCTGAATTCAGCCTCGGAGTGTTCGCCAATATATTCCTCCAACTGCTGCCAAAATCCACCGTCATTTCGGATCTTTTTACAGGATGCGCAAATAGGGATGAGGCCTCTGAGGACTTTGACATCCCGCAGCGCTTTCTGCAGCTCGTCGTTGCTTCGACGAAGCTCTTCTTCGCGCACTTTGCGGCAGTCCATTTCTTTTTTCAGCGCGAGCGCGGAGGAAGCCCGTGCCAAGAGTTCCAGACTATGCACCGGTTTGGTAATGTAATCATTCGCTCCTGCCGCAAAGGCTGCTTGGAGATTTGAGCGATCGTTGTTGGCCGTCACCATGATGATGGGAATATCGCACAGATGCGCTCGACGCTTGATCAGGCGGCAGGCCTCCACTCCGTCCAGCTCCGGCATGAGGACGTCCATTAGAATCAAGTCAATCCCGCTAGGCGGCGCTTCACCGTCTATGTCGAGCATGGAGAACGCCATCTTTGCAGATTCAGCGCTCAGGAGATCCGAATGGCCGGCTTGCTTAAGAATCGCGCAAAGGAGCGTCTGTTGGTCTGGGGAGTCATCGACGATTAGAATGCCCATACCGTTTCCTGTCAGGCGTTCATACCGATGGGGCGAGCGATCAGCTTTCAGTATAGCAGATAGCGATTGGGCTATTGGAGCTTGGCACGGACGAGGTCGCTGATCTGTTTCCCGTCGATCGGTTGGCCGACCACGCGGACCATCACGGCTTTCATCACCAGGCCCATCTCTTTCAGAGATCGAGCGTCGGTTTCCTGAATAACCGCGTCTACAACAGTGGAGAGTTGCTCGGGAGTGAGGGCCTGAGGGAGATAGGCCTCGAGAATAGTGATTTCCTGCCGTTCCTTTGCGGCAAGTTCTGCTCGGTTGCCTTTTTCAAATTGTTCTACTGATTCCCGGCGTTGCTTGATCATGGTCGTCATGACGCGGCTCATTTCCGCATCGTCGAGATCCTTCTTGATCTCCATTTCCTTGTTCATCACGGCGGCCTTGATCATGCGAATCACGTCCATACGCAATTGATCACGGGCCTTCATGGCCAGTTTCAGATCTTCAGTCAGACGGTCGTGCAGGGACATAGAGCCTCGAAGAGGAGCGGGATCGCGAGTGTGGAGAATACCCCTTCAGTCCGCCCCAGTCAATGTACGGGCGTCATGGTGTTACGCTCTGGCTCGCGTGGCTTTCATGCCGAGCAGAGAGAGAGTATGATATTCCCAACGTCAGGTAGCGACTCAACGCAAGATGAGAAAACCTTGGAAAGGCCGACGATAGCGAGGCACAGGAGAGGATGCGAATGAATCGTCGACAAAGCCGTATGCAACAACGTGGGGCCGCTATGTTTGTAGGTGTCTTTGTCCTCTTGCTGATCACGGCTTGTGCTAGCGATCAGCCCAAACCTTTTCCCCCATCGACTCCTGACCAAGTACGGGGCCATGCCGATCGGACGTTTGAGAAGCTCAAGCAAGACGAGCAAGAACGAGCGGCCCAGCCGCCGACGCCTCGTTACTGAGCCAACGCCTACCGATTCAATTTAGGTAAGGTCCAGACCACAAACTGGGCAACCGGTTTCACAATCGGCAATTCCCAGAGAAGTTGTCGCCGAGGCGCTCGTTCTACTTGGCGCGCTTCATGGAAGCTGCCGAGAAGACTGGACGAGACCAGCAGACGCAAGACACCTGAGAGAAAAAAGAGAAAAGGCAAATTCGAAGCAGGCTGGAGAACGACCCCTCCCCACTCGATGCGTGTAGGAAGGTGCTCGACTAGCCAGCTCCCAAGCAACGCTCCCATCGACCACCCTACTGCATTGACCGTGCTATACAACGCAATGGCTTTTGCACGGTCCTCGGGCCTGACTGAATCAAACACATAGTTTTGCAACCCCAATCCCAAGCCGGCCCAAATGACGCCGCCTACAAAATTGACGACCAACAGAAAGCTGAGGTTCGTGCTCACAAGATAGAGCATCGGCAAAAATGGCACCGCGAAGCCGGTAATGGACAACAACGCTTTGTTTCCAAATCGGTCGCCGAAATGACCCCAGGCTTGCAGTGCGAGAAGTTGACCAAGGAGGCCGGCAGCCAACCATCCACCGTATTCGATATAGGACAGATGAATATCTTGAAGGAGGTACAGCACGAAAAATGGGCCTGCGATCAACACGGACGCATGCATCAGCCCTGAAAACACCAGGAATCGACGAAAGTCCTTCGTGGCGCCCAGGCGGAAGAAGCCGCGAAATCCTTGCTGGGCTTCCTGATGAGCAGTCGGATGCTCATCTTGAACGGGGGACAAAGCCAACACCGAGAGGATGCGAGCGCTCCCAGCCAAGGCGAAGACCAAGACAAATCCCCACCAGGCGGCGGCGGAATGTTGCCAGAGGCTCAGTATCCATCCGGCCCCGCAGAGCGCAAAGAAACTGAGGCCAGCAATAATTTTGGCTCGGCGCGCAAAATAGGTGCCCCGTTCATGCTGGCCGAGCCAACCGGTTATCAAGCTATTCCACGCCGGCGCAGTGAAGTGCGCGCACGCGAAATACGCGGTAGCGCCGCCCACGACGAGCCAGGGGCCCCACTGTGGGAGCAACAGCGGCAGTAGCACGATGGGAATCCACATCAAAGCCTGCCCGACAGTGCCGGCAGAGATGAGGCCTTTACGGTTGGGAAACCACTGCAGTACCTTCACAGAGAGGAGTTGAGCCACGGTCCCAACGAGTTGGGGCAATGCCGACAACACGCTCAGTTGGAACGGGCTTGCTTGAAGGAGCAAGGCGAACGCGGAAAGGTATTGCTCCCCGCTTCCTTGCGTGACAGCCTGGCAGGCACCGTCCCGAAGGCCATAGCGAAGACCTTGCTCAGCCCCACTCTGAGGCTGAGAGATGCTTGACGTGGCCATTTGCGGATCTTTTGACGGTATTGGGTGCACAGTATCCTAGCCTGAGAGAAGACCTCAATCACGAGTCGCCAGAAGGTAGAGAGGCCAAGCGAAAATAGATGAACGTCCAGGTTAGTCGGTTATTGACCCCTTGCTGATGTCTCGATACCATTATACCAGTACGAGTGAACAACATGGCGCGACCCCAATGATAGAGGCTAAAACGATCTGGACCCAGCTCCTGGCAATCGTGTGTGTCAGCCTGAGCATTGTCCTGTCTGTCTGGCAGGAAGCCGAGGCGCGGGATCCGTATGCGCCGAAGGAGCAAACGACGACCGAAGTCAGCCCCACCCAAAGCCCGTCGTTTGACGATCAGAAGAAGGGTATCCCGCAATCCCTGTTTACCTGGATCAAGATGGCCAAGGGCTATGACATCGAATGGGATACATTCGGACGGAAAGGCTGGTATACGCAAGACCCTCGGCTGAAACCCATCGAGCCTGGATCGGTGTTTCATCGGGACATTCCCGCGATCTATATTGTATTCGAGTCGGCACCGCTCGAAGATCCCGCACAATTCAGTGCTCAATGGTTTTTGGAGGGGGAACAGGGCACGCTTTCATCCGTTCCACTCGGTAAAGACATCTTGGAAGTGCCGGGGCATGAACGCTATGGATTCCTCGAACTCAAGAAACCTGGAAACGCCTGGGACGTCGGAACGTACCAGGTGAAACTGTTCATCTCGCCGCTTGGACAACAGTCCTTTCATGCGGCCAATCAAGTAGGTACCATGCGGTTTACCATTGTGGAGGGTGTTGCTCCGGACGAAGTGAGCTCGCGCTAGTCTCAATACCATTGGCGAATTTGACCGAAGCACCCATAAATTTGCGGGCGAAGTAGAGAAAAGGAACAAGATGCAAACGCGAATCAAAGTCACGGATCAAGAAAAACTCACGTTGCTCTACGAGCGATTCAGAGACGTGTGTCTGGTCGAGAAAGAAGTTTGGAAAGAGATTTTTATGCCGCGGGAGATCGCGCAAGGCCCTGTCAGGACAAACTTGCAAGACCGCTATGATGTGGAAATCGACGATCCGGAAATTGAGGAGGCCCTGGATGCCAATATCCCTCTCGGCAGCCCAGCCCTAGCTGCCGCAATTCAGGAGTATCGAGCACACATTTCTTTTTATCGAAAAACCTAGATACTGTCGTCACGAGATGTTTGCCCAGAGTGCGATACATCTGATGTGAACGGCGGCGAGGAACGAGGCGGAGTGTTTGGCATATCGGGTTGCGATGCCGCGCCATCTCTTGAGATGAAGAAACGCGTT